>DASZXE010000201.1:0-14889 GCA_035546475.1 Kofleriaceae bacterium | reverse complement strand
GCCTGGCTACGCCAGGAACTTGGCGATGAGCGCGCCGACGGTGCGGAGCTGCTCGTCGCGCTTGGCGTGGACGGCCAGCGCCGCCTGGTAGGTGATCAGGTTCGACAGGTCGTCGTCGACCTTGCCGAGCACGACCGGCGCGGCCGGCAGCGGCTGGAGCGCGGCGAACGCCTGCGCGGCGAGCGCGAGCACCTCGCCGGTCGACAGGTCGGCGAACCGCGTCGCGACCGACGCCGCCGGGTAGGCGGCCGGCGCGTACGCGGCCGGCGGGTACGCCATCACCGGCGCGGGCTGGTAGTAGGCCGCCTGGTACGGCGGCATGACCCGCGGCGGCACCATCGGATAGGTGCCGGGCCGGAGGGTCGCGGGCTGACGGACGACGCGGACGCGGGCGTTCCGCGGGTCGTCGATGAGGATCTCGTCGTGGTCCATGATGTGGTCCTTGGCTGGGGTTCGGGTGGGTCCGTCCCCGGCTCGCGCGAAGCATGCGGCCCCGGTCCCTCGGGGCTCGTCGGTGTCGCTGGCGCCTACGCGCCGTAGCCGTAGGCGGTGAAGCCGCCGTACGGATCGTCGGCGTACGCGGGGCCGGCGTCGGCGATCACCTCGCCGCCACCGCCCGCGTTGCGCTCGTCGTCGAGCATCGCGCGGATGCGCCGCTCGGTCCGGTCGAGCGCGCGCAGCATCGCGTTGTCGTCGTCGGGCTCGTCGCCGGACGTCAGCATCGCGTTGCGCTTGCCGGCCGCCGCGGGCGCCGCCGCCGCGCTGGCCTGCGCCGCCTTCTTCAGGCCACGCTGCGCCAGGTACGCGGTGCCGAGCTGGCCGACGCCCGCGCCGAGCATGCCCTGCGCGACCTTCTGCCAGTTGCCCTTGAGGAACGCCGAGCCGAGACCGCCGACCACCGTGGCGCTGACCGCCATGGGCATGACGCCGATGTTGTCGACGAGTTCGTTGGCGGCGAGCGCGGTGACGATGCCGCCGGCGGCGTTGGCGCCGACGCCGAGCAGGTGCTCCTTGGTGATCGTCGCCGCCTCGGGCTTGAGCGCGCTGGCGATCGCGCCGGCCTTGCGGCCGATCGCCTGGGCCGCGCGCCGCGGGCGCGACCGGGGGCGCGACACGGGCGGCGCGTAGCCGTACGGCAGCATCGCCTGCGTCGGCTGGTTCGCCAGCACCGGCGGCGCGATCGGCGCCAGCGGCAGCAGGACGTCGTCGGGGATCCCGTCGGCGTTGCGGCGGCGCGCGCCGTGGTGCCGCGGGGGCGAGTGGTGCCGCGGCGGTGCGTGGTGCCGCGGCGTGGTCTTCTTCGGGGGCTTGGGGGCCATGGAGAGGGTTCCTTGGAAGGAAGTGGGAGCTACCGGACGATGAGGACCGCCGCCGCCGCGCCCGCGTCGTCGTCGCCGTACGCGATGCGCGCGCGGCGGCGGACGATCACCGGCAGGACGACCCGCGCGCGCCGGGCGGTGCCCTCCGCCGCCTCGGGCGCGTGGTTCACGGTGGCGGCGCGGAGTGCCATCAGGATCGGGTCGTAGGTGGCGAGCGACGGCGCGACCTGCCCGGCGACGTCGTAGAGGACGCCGGCCAGGTCGGCGAGGCCGCGCAGGCCGAGGTCGGTCTCGAACGCGGTCACCAGCAGCCCGAGGACGGTCAGGACGTCCTCCTCCGACGTGCCACCGGCGTTCGGCGTGCCGGTCAGCAGCGCCTGGGCCGCGCCGTCGACGCGGTCGATCGCGGTGTGGTCGAGCGGATCCGTGGTGCGCGACCGCGCGACGTCGCACAGCCAGGAGACCACCTGGCGACCGGCACCGAGCAGCGGCTTGAAGTCGATCGGCGCGGGCGGCGCCGACGGGTCGCGCGCCACCTCGTCCTCGGGGACCTCGTGGAAGCCGTCGCCGAGCGACTCGTCGTCGCCAGCGTGGCACGAGCCTCGGGAGGCGAGGGACGCGAGGGAGAGGAGGGACGCGAGGCGCGTGAAGCGGGAGAGACGATCGGGCACGAGCATGCCTTCCCCGGCGGGCGCCGGGACAGTCGCCGGCGAGCGCCGGCGGCGGCCGATCGCGAGGCGACCGGCCCGGTTGGGAGGACGTAGGGGAATCGAAGACGCCACGTTGGTGGCGCGCGTGGCTGGCCGGCATCGCCGGCCGGAGCGGGCGGGCGCGTGGGGCTACGGCGCTCCCGCCCGCTCCAGAAGACGCGCGGCCAGCGCGTCCTTGGTCAGGGCCGCGAACGAGTGCAGCGGCGGCGACGGCCGCGCGATCGAGCCGAGCGAGATGCCCTCGCCCGCAAGCTCGTGCTCGAGCAAGGCGAGCATGGCCGGCGTGACGCCGAGGGTGGCCAGCTTGGTGCGCACGAGCGCCGTCCCGGCATTGACGCCGACGGCCCCGAGCGCGCGGAGCGTGGGCACGAGCGCGGCCGGCCGCAGCCGGTGACGACCGAGCCGCAGCTCGATCGCGTTCCGCCTCGACTCGTCGCACCGGCTCGCGCGCGCGCGCTCGATCATCGCGTCTGCGACGCGCCGCACCACCGCGACACCCGCTGGACCCCACAGCGGAGCCTCGCGGCCGGCGAGCGCGAGCACCATGGCCACGTCGCCGCACGATCCGCTCGGCACCGGGCGACCGGCGAGCGCGTCGACCATGGCCGTGCTCCCGTTCCGCAGCGCCCGCGGACCGCCCGGCAGCATCGCAGCGGGCTCCACCGCAATCCTGCTCGTCCAGGCGGCGCAGTCGCGCAGACCGTCGGGCATCGGTCTCGCCATCAAGCGATCGACGCCGGCTTGAGCCCCGTTGCGAGTTACCCGCGGATCGAGCACCACGATCTGGTCGTCCTCGATCGGCAGCGTGTGCCGCCCGACCGGGGTGTCGACGGTGGCGAGCCGCCGCTTCCGCTCGGGCTCGAGGAACTCGCCCAGCAGCACGTAGAGCGCTGCACGCTCGACGCAGTTCGGGTCGGGCGCCGGCAACCGGAGCCGCTGGGGCGGCGCGCAGGCATCAACGCGAGGACCGTCGCAGGCCTCCCCGACGTCGTCGCGTTGGGGCAAGGACCGCAGCCAGCGAATCACGCCGGCCGGCGAGCCGAGGTTCTGCGCCAGGGTCAGCAGGTCGGGATCGCGCGCGGTCACCAGACCACGCACCGTGTCGCTGATCGCGCCGAGGCACGTCTCGTCGTTGAGGGGCGGGAGGATCATGGGCTTCCGTGGGGAGGGATGGCGGGGAGGGAGCGACGGGCGATCAGCGACACCTGGTGCTGCGCGCGGACGAGCGAGGTGCCGTGGCGGGCGCGGTCAGGACTTCGAGCGGCGGGCCAGCTCGGCGCGCACCACCTGTGCGGCCTCGGGCGGGGCCAGCGCCATCAGCCGGCCGATCCAGATGTCACGCTCGGACGTGGCGAGCTGCGCGACCATCCGCTGCGCCTGGAGGATCTCCGGTACTCGGAGGTGCTTCGCGATCTCCATCATCCGCGCCTGCACCGCGGCCGGCGAGGGCGGGGGCGCCGCCGCGATCGAGGGGCCCGACGCCGGAGTGGTCGCCGCCGCGCTGTCGGTCGGGTCGGAGGCAGCGTCACCGTCGTCATGGCTCCCCTCGCCATCGTCGGCGATCTGTTCGTCGCCCACCGCCTCGTCACCACCGCCGACATCGATCGCGCCGTCACGCTCCGGGTCACTGCGGTCGGCCTCGTCGCTCTCGTCGCCGTCACCCTCCTCGGAGCCGACGGACTGGCCATCGACGTCGCCGGAATCGGAGTGTCCGCTCGCGCCGCGTCCATTGCCGTGGAGCTCGTCGGCGCCGGCATCGTCGCCACCGGCGTCCTGGGAAGACGCGCGCCGCGTCTGCTTGGTGCCGCGGCGCGCCTGGCGCGCCTTGATCCGCTCGAGCTTCGACGCGACCTCGTCGACCGCCTCTTCGAAGGTCATCGCGCACAGCCGATCCGTCCAGCTCTGGCGGTCCTCGGGCTCCATCGCCATCAGCAGTCGCCGGAACAAGGATCCGTCGGCACCCAGCTCGTGGGCGATGAGGAGGATGTGCGACGTGCGCAGGTGCGCCACGTCGAGTGCGGGCGACGCCTCCGCGTCACCGTCGTGGTCGCCCGCCGCCTCGTCTTGCGGCGCCCCGTTGCGCACGCCTGCACCCATCCCGCCCATGACGAGCCGCGCGACGTCGGCAACCGGCGCGATCACGCCCTGGACCTTGTCGGCCAGCGTCATCATCTTGGCGAACACGTCGGCCTCCGCGTCGGCGTCGGCGCCGTCTGCGTGCTCGTCGGTCTCGTCGTCGCCCTCGCCGTCGCCCTCGTCCCAGTCCTCGGCGCAGTCAGGTGCGGCGTTGCGCGCGGCGAGGGAGCCGGGCGCGGCCAGTACGATCGGCGGCAGGGCCGGCGAGGGCCCGGCGGTCGGCGGCGCCGCCGGCGCGGGAGGCGGAGGTGGCCGGCGCGGCATCGCGGCGCCGTCGGCAGCGCGCACCAGCTCGGCCGCGGCACCCATCATCTGCGAGGCACCCGCCGAAGCGGCCGCGCCCTGGTTCGCCAGGGCCACCGTCACCATCTGGAACATCTGCACCTGGCCGCGCAGCGCCTCGGCGAGCAGGTACTCGGTACCGGTCATCGACGCCGGCATCGGCAGCGCCGGCCAGACGCCGAAGGGCGCCGTCACCGTGGTCGGCTTCGGCGCCTCGACGGCCGGCGCGGCGTTGCGCAGCAGCGGGGCTCCTCGGGCGCCATCCACCGGGTCCTGGACCTCGAGCTCCTCGGCGTCCACCTGCGGGGCCGCCATCGGGACCGTAACGTACGCGGCGTCGACGCTCGCGAGCACCATCTCGTGCTCGTCGAGGGCATCGAGCCGGTAGCGCCCGGCCCGATCGCTCACCGCGACGCGGAAGCCGTCGACATCGATGTCGATCGGCACGATCAATGGCCGACCGTCGGCACCACGGACGACGTCGAGCTGGCCGCGCTGACCTTCGCGCAGCCGGCGCACCCGCCAGAACCTGGCCTCCGTCGGCGGCGTGAACCGCTGACCCTTGTAGTTGTACGCGAGCTGGGACACTGGGCAGACCTCCCGGCCAGGCGCACCTGTGGGCGCTGGCAGACTCGATCGACGAACGGGACCCGATCTGACTCGCCTGCGGCGGCCACGATTTGTCCCCTCACTTATCCAATCGTCTGCAAGTCGGTGTGCCAGACGCTCTGGCACGATCTTCGCCACCACTTTCTTCATCCCTTTGCGAAGGCGAGACGCTGGAGCGTCCCAGCGAGCAGGCCATCCGGCCGTAGCGAGCCGATCGACGTGCGCCACGTCCAGCGCGCGCTGCGCCTCCTCGAGCCCGCTGGGAGCGGATCAACGAGCGCCATCCGGGCGCTGGTTGACGCGCTCCATCTACCTGATCACACGTTGCACTCGGCTGCCGATCGCGCTCGGCCTTCGCTTCCTCAACGGCGAGCGCACGCGTCCGTCGACTATTTTCGGGGGGCGGCGGTTGCCACCGATCGCCTGTACAGCGCCCCGGCCTGCCGCCGGCGACGCATCGCGGTGCCAGCAGGCACGGCGTCACCGTCAGAACCGCGTGCGACAGTCGGCTGTTGGCTCTTCAAGCCGTTCAAGGAGGACAGGAGGCTCGCGATGTTCGAGAAGCTGCTGAAGAAGTTGGCGGGTGGCGTGCAGATCCCAGTCGGCGTGCCGTTGGACGACGACGGATTCCTCGACCGGCGCTGTCCTGCCGCTCGCTGCGAATCGGAGTTCAAGGTGCTGTGCGAGGACTGGCGCACGAAGGTGCCGGATCATGCAGCGTGGTGCCCATTCTGCGGTCATCGCGACACCCCGCGAGAGTTCACGACGCCAGAGCAGGTGGAGTTCCTCAAGAAGGCCGCATTCGCCGAGTTCAGCCGGATGTTCGCGCAGGAGCTGCAGGATGGCGCGCGCGACTTCAACCGGCGGCAGCCGCGCAACGGCTTCCTGTCGCTGCGACTCGACGTCCGCTCGTCCAGGCCCCAGCACCCGATGCCGCCGGCGGCAGCCGAGATGATGAAGACGCAGGTCACGTGCCTTCGATGCACGTGCCGCTTTCGCGTCGTCGGTGCGGCCTTCTTCTGTCCCGCTTGCGGGCACTCCTCGGCGGAGCAGACGTTCGAGCAGACGGTGGCGCGTGTCCGCAAGAGCGTGACCCTGCTGGGCGAGCTGGCGCCAACGCTCTCGCGCGATGACCTGGCCGTGCTCTCCAGCCAGTTGCTCGAGGGTGGGCTCGCGGATCTCGTGAGCACCTTCCAGCACCTTGGCGAGCTGCTGTTCCCGCGTCTCCCTGGCGCCGCCGGCGTGCGGCTGCGCCGCAACGTGTTCCAGAACCTGGTCGACGGCTCGGCTGTGTGGGTGGCTGCGGGAGGAAGGGCGTTCGCGGCCATGGTGGACGCCGCGGACTTGGATGATCTCGAGCGGCTCTTCCAGCAGCGCCACGTCCTGGAGCATCGAGAGGGCTTCGTCGATCAGTCCTACCTCGACAAATCCGGGGATCGGGACTACGCGCCGGGTTCACGGCTCGTCGTGAAGGAAGCCTGGGTCGTTCGCTGCGCCGACGTGGTCGAGAAGCTGGGCGCAGGCCTGCGCATCGATGCTCCATAGCGCTGCGGAGCATGTGGCCGCCTGCCTGGCTCGGCTGGCCAATCAGGTCGAGCTGGCAGGACGCCTACGCCGCGATCGCGGTCAGGATCGCGACGGCCATCGAGACCGGTGCGCGCGAGCATGTCACGGCCGCCTCGACGCCGACGCGATGCTGGCTCGTACCGCCTCCACGCTCGGGGCACCGCCGGCGTACAGGCGGCAGCACGACGAGCCCGAGGGGGCCTGGCCGGCGACGTCTTGGCCATCCACGAGGATGGTTGGCGACCCCCATCGTCGGGCCCACGCGGGTGCGGAAGGCGCGTCGACGTCGATCTCCTCCACCACGACCTCGACCGCGTCGAGGGCGATCGCCTGGCGGACAGCGGCGCGTGCGGCGTCGACGTGCGGGCAGCCTTCGAAGTACAGCAACTGGATCTTCACGCGCGGCACTCCCGCGCGACGACGTCATCGATGCGCGGCGGAGCGCCAGGAGCTACGAGCGCCATGGCGACACTGTAGATCTGGAACCGACTCCAGGGGCAGGCCGAATCCGAGCAGTGCGGGCCGACGGCGCCAGTCATCGTCGTCGCCGTCGCCGTCGCCGTGCGCGCCGCCGGAGGCTTCGGCCCCGGGCGCCATCGACCTTCGCCGGCCGGCGGAGACGGCCGACGCCGGCGGCTCTCGCCGCCGGCAGCACGCGCGGAGTCCAACGGGCGAGATCGCGGGCGCCCATCGAAACCTCGACACCGGCATGGCGCCCCGTCAGGACGACCACGCGCACCCAGTCGCCAACGTGGAAGCCGACCACCTGAACCAACGCGGGCGACGCGAAGCAAATGGCCTCGCGGCCGTCGATCGCGTGGCCGGCCGTGCGTCCGGCAGGCGAGCAGGTCCAGAGCAGGTCACCCAGCCTCAGTTCGTCAAACGCTACTCGTAGAAACATCCTTGCATCACAGTTCCCCGGAGAGTGGGCCGATCATAGCGCCCCGCGGCGCTTCATGCACGCGCGCACCGGGGTCTCGCTGCACCCCCGTGCACGCCCCTCTGGTCGACATGACCTCGGCGTCGAAGCGCGCAGCACGCGCTCGCGCCGGCCCGGCGCCGCTGGGCGGTGGCGCCGCTACTTGCCCCGAGCGAGATCCACGCCCTCTTGCACCTTCGCATCGAAGTACTCGACAGCGTCGCTGACTTCCGTGCTGATGACCTCCATCTCGTCGACCAGGCGCTCGTACTTGGCGATGGCGCGTGAGTCGGAGCGTTCGCGACGGAGATCCTGTGCCCGCCGTAGGAAGCGAGGGAAGGGACTAGTACGAAAGCGCGGCGTCCACGACGCGCGAATCTCGGCGACGCGATCGTGGTACTCGCGAAATCCAAGCCGCTTCCCTCCCGCCTTCACCCTCAGGGGTGAACTGGGCCCGCGCAGGAAGGCGTAGAGCTGGGCTTCATACAGCGCTCGGCCGACTTCGCCCTCGGCATCGAGACAATCGGCGATGAACTCCAGGCCACCGGTGAGACGCTCGATCCTGCGAACCAGGGACGCGGCGAGTGCCTGCGCGAGGGTCCGCTTCGGGGCCGGGCGGGCTCCGCGCAACGACGCAACAGCCTCGGCGCGAACCGCATCATGCGAACGAAGCATCGAACTGCCAGCATCCGTCAAGTGGCGCGCGACCGCCGGGGAGACTTGGTCCCGAGAACTCCAGGACGTCATGTAACGAGGCCAGCGGACGAGGAGGTCGCAGGCGATCGTGTAGTAGGTCAGGGCGATGTCCCGCACGACGTCCTCGCGCACGACGCCTGCGTGATAGGACTCGTTGCGTAGGGCGTGGGCGTGACGGATGACAGCGGCCTCGTCCAAACTCACGACCTTGCGGCGCTGGCAGAAGGCGAGCTTGGCGTCCACGCGCTGACTCCGAGCATCGGCGCGGTCGGTGTCCGACATGCGCTCGGCGCGCATCCTGCGCATCATGTCGTCCATCATCAGCTCGTCCTCGCAGTAGCGGTACAGCAGCAGCTCGACCGCGTTGTCCACCAGGATGAGCGCGAAGCGGGCGAACGTCGGGTGTTCCTCGTGCTCGAACTGTCGGACCGCGAGGTCTAGCTGTTCGACGCAGTCGAATAGGAACCGCATGGCTGACTCCGTCAAACCAACATCGCCGCGCCCGTGCTGGCGACGTCGATGGCGCGAGGATCAACCTCGCGATGCTACACACCAGGCCAGTCGCCGACGCGACCTATCGACGGCGGCTTCGCTGCGCCAGCGCGCTCGCGGCGGCGGACTTGGATGCCGCCGAGGTGCGGCCGTCGCGCAGGACCTGCGACGCTGCCGAGGCCGCGCTCGCGCTGGTAGTTCGTGCCGGGGTACCCACCTGCGAGAGCGCGCTGCCGGCCGCGGTCCGCGAGGCCTGTCCCGTCGAACGAGCGGTGAGCGTCGCCGACGCGCGGGAAGCTGCGAGGGGACCAGTCGTCTTGCGAGCCATACATCTACCTCCGATGGGGTTTCAGGACCTGACCACGGTGTCGAGCGTACGCGGTCAGGCTGACATCCCTGCGACCAGGTCACTGTGCACGGATGGCCGGGTCGCGTTAGAGCCGCTCCCCGCCCATCGATCAGGTGGTCCGCTGCTTGACGTACTTCGCGAGGGCCTGACGAGTGACACCGAGCCCTCGGCTCGCGCTGCTCACGCTCCCGGCATCGAGGAGCGCGGCGAAGCGACGGGCCGCGTCGCGGATCTCGCGCAGGCCCCGCCATTGGTAGCGGCCAAGGTTGGCGACGGCGCGAGCGCCGAGTTGATCGAGGCTGCAGCCGACGCCGAGCTCCGCGACCGCTTCGCGGAGCAAGGGGACCGCCTCGTTGGGGCGGGCCGTCAGAGGCGAGACCAGCATGTACCAGGGCTGCACAAGGACGCCTAGCGCGCGGAAGACCTGCTCACCGGAACGCGCGAGGATGATGGTCTCCGGGTGCTCCCCGAAGAGTTCGGTGACCTCGCGGGCCGAGGGGATTCGAAGGGTGAGGTCCAGGACGGCGCGCTCGGGTGCCAAGCGTTCGGCGAACCCTTGCAAGTCGTCCCACGGCCCGCCGACAAGGGCGAGCGGGCCGCCTGACCGGACCCGGTCCAGGTCGGTTGCCATTGCAGGGTGCCCGAGATACCAGCGCAGGAGCTGTTCGACGTTGACGGGGGCGTCCATGGTCCAGGTCCTCGATGCAGGGTGTTTGGCGCCCGAGAGGTAGCGCAAACGCAACTATCATGCACGATCTTTCGCGGTTGCGGGATGGTCGGGTATGGTCGGTCTCCCGATAGTCCGCCTGGTGGTTAGACAAGCAGCCCGCATCGATCCCATCTCGCGAGCCCTTGGGCTCAGGCTCCGGGCGCTACGCGACGCCGCCAACGTGACGCAGGAGGATCTTGGGCGCCGAGCGAAGCTGAGCCCGAAGTTCATCAGCGCGATCGAGAACGGCCACACCAACCCGTCCATCGGCGCCGTCGCCCGGCTGTCGGCCGCGCTCGGGCTTCCGCTCACGGCGTTCTTCTCCGAGGACCCGCCGGGAGAGGTCGTGGACGACGTGATGGCGATGGCCGCGCTACTGGCGTCTCGACCTGCGCCAGCTCGCAGGCGAGCGCTCAAGATCGTGCGCGCGCTGTTCGAGGAGTGACGCGCTACTCGACGAGCTTGAGCCGGGGCCGGCCATCGTCGTCCGGGCCGCTGATGGGCTCAGCCCCGGGAACCATCCTGGGATCCGTGTCGTACTCGGCGCGCCACAGATGGTGCTCGCTCGCAGCTGCGATGAGGGCGGCCCGGATCTCGTCCGTGGGCAGTTCGTGGATCCAGGCGTGGACGAGCCGGAACGTGTAGAGAACGAGCACCAGCGTCACCGGATCGATGGGCGGCGGTCCGGCCGTGTCCTGATCGTCCTCCATGCACGACGGAGCATCGCATGTCGGGGACGCGCTCTGGCGTATCCTCCCGCATTGCCTCCAGTTCATGCCCGGGCTGCGCGGCGCCGTCATCCGCGTCGTCGTCCAGAGGGAGGGCGAGGCCAGCGCCCTCCCGCAGGTCGGCGGGCAGGCGATCCGCGAGCGCGCGGAGACGCCGTCTCGCGTTCTGCACCGCGATCGCTGGCAACCCGGTGACGGCCGCGATGTCGGTCGTCGTGGTCTCGCCGTCGGTCACCGCCTTCAGCACGCGGCGCGCGACGGTATCCTTGGCCGCGAGCAGCCAGAGGTTCGCTTCCGTTCGGCGCACGAGGTCGCGCATGATCGTCTGATCGGCGGCGTCGAATGCGGTTGGCACCACCTCCGACCAGATCGGGTCCTTATCGGTCAGGTCGTCGAGGGGGATCTCGACCGTCTCCGACCCGAGTTCGGTCGCCCAGTACCGGCGTCGAGCACGCCGGGCGAGCTGCCGGATCTTGTCCTTGAGGTGCGCGCGCAGCGAGACCGTACCCGGCAGCCACGCAAGCGTACCGGCAGCCGTCGCCGTCATCACCTCCTGGGCCACGTCCTCCGCTTCCCAGGCTACGATCACGCCGAGCCGCTCGAGTCGGCTCAGCTCGAACTCCGCGCAGCGCTTGGCCGCCTGCCATGTCCCTGCCGTCGCTTGCCGGGAAAAGGCGTCGTGCCAGCCGGCTGATGGCCACTGATCGATTGATTCCATCTGCTCCTCCGACAACGTTGTTGCGTCGTTCATCCGGTCGGGTGGGCTCCCGCGACCGCGGCGACCCAAGGCCCAACGGGACGCTACTTTTCGCAACCAGATTTCGGGCGCCCCCTCCTGCGGTTGCGCGCGATGTCCGGGTATCGGACGGCAAGGAACGGCAGCGGCGTGGCCGCCCGGCGTCCGTCTCCTCAGCCAGAAACCAGTCAGAGGGCCGTGGGAAGACGGACCATGTCCATGGAACGGCCGCCGATCACGCGGTTCTTCATCGAGGGTCAACCCGCCGAGCAAGTGTCGCGAGTGATCGCCGACCTGGCCGCGCTGACCGCCGGTTCCGATCTCGTCGCCGACTGCGCCATCATCGCGGTCGGGGACTCGACGGAGTGGCTGCCGTACTTCGGACGCTTCGACATCCGCCGACCGCACGACAAGAGCATCGGCGGGCAACGGCAGTATCCGGGCGTCCTGTTCGTCCGCGAACAGCTCCCCGTCTCCGAGTTGCTGAGCAGGCTCGAGCCGTTCCTGCGCGCCGAGGCGCCTCTCGTCATGCGCGATCACGCGTTCGTTCCACCCGCGCCCAGCACGCTGGGCATGTGGGAAGGCGACAAGCACGGCTCCTTCAGCGACTACTGCCGGTACCCGTGCACGAGATACGCGACACGTCTCGATGAGCGCGCGAAGCGACTCGCCCGCGAAGTGCGTACTCCGCTGGTCACGTCCGAGCCGTACCCGTACGTCGAGGACCTCGCAACGCTCGTCGGACGTGTCGCGAACTTTCGGCCGTTCCACGGCCTCGCCGACGGGCGCCTGGGCTACCTGCACATGTTCGTCTGGCACTACGTCGCGCACTTCACCGGCGCCGTGCCCGACGACGATGGGGCGCTCACCGTCGGGATCGAGGGCAGCCGGCTCGAGGATGTCCAGCTCGTCGGCCAGTTCGTCGGCCAGCAAGGCGAGACGACGTTCCGCGAGTCTGCCGCCGCGCAGGTCCGAGTGCGCCCGGCCTCGCCGCCCGATCGTGCGACGTTGGTCCTGGTCGATCGCGACCACTCGCTGCTCGATCTCGTCCGCGTGGACCTCACCGGGCTCATCGTTCGCTCGGGTGAGGAGGAGGAGTTCCTGAAGGCGCAGATCGCGGCCGGCGAGAACGTGTTCACGGAGTTCAAGCCGTATGTGTCACTCGCGGCGGACACGCCGAAGTGGCAGGAGGTCCTCTGTACCTGCATAGGCTTCGCCAACGCCATGGGCGGCACGGTGTTCCTGGGGATCGACAACCACGGACGCCCCCGCTTCACCAGCGATGATCGCAAAGTCATCGGCAAGGACGCCGAGCGTCGAGGCGAAACGGACGAAGCCGCTCGCAGGCCCGTGCTCGAGCGAGCGATCCTCGCGTACGCGACCGACCTGCGCGACCGAGTGCAGAGCTACGTCAACCGCACCCTCGATATGTCGCTCCGCATCGTCTGGCTTGATGCGATGCCGGTGCTGCTCATGATCGTCCAGAAAGGCATCGCGCCGCCGTACATGGAAACGCGGGACAACAGCGTCTGGTTTCGCGCCAACGCCACCACTCGCTTGCCGAACGAGGCCGAGTTGCGCGCGATCATGACTGGCAACGTCGACGAATCGGTCGGGCGACGCTAGGTCGACAAGAGGTCTCGCTTCTTCACGTGAAGAGGGCGATGACGGTGATGGTCGGCTCCGCCGTCGCGCGGACCTTCACGTGGATTGATTCAGCGATCGTCGGTGTCGCGGAAGGCGTCGGGATCGACGTCGTGGCGGCGGAGTTGACGGTGGAGGCTCTCGCGGGCGACGCCGGCGGTCGCGCTCGCGTCGGTCACGCTGCCCTGGTGCCGGCGCATCAGCCCGAGGAGGTAGCGGCGCGTCGCGCGATAGCGGACGAGGTCGACGTACGCGCTGTACGACAGGCTCGACAGCGGCTCGTGCTCGCCGGCGCGGCGGGCGTCGTCGTCGTGTCCCCGCCGGATCGCGGCGGCGACGATGGTGGGCAGATCGGGCAGCGCGATCGTGGAGTCGAGGCGGATGAGCGGTGAGTCGACGACCTCGGCCTGGGTGAGCCGTGGCAGGAACTCGGCGTCGACGATGATCGCCTGGAAGCAGCCGATGGCCGCCAGGACGTCGGCCCGCGTTTCGTCCGTCGCGAGCAGCGTCTCGAAGCCGCGCATGGTCTCGGCCAGCAGTTCGGCCCGCCCGGCGGCCGCCGCGATCAGGACGCAGGCCTTCATCCGGCGGGGCCGAGATGCAACCGACGCGCCGAGCGTATCGCCTGCCAATCCCGTCGGGCGCCGTCGTCGCGGTCGGCTCGGCGTGACGGGCTCCGTCACGTGTAACCGGAACGGTCACGCGCGGTGTGACTCCGAGAGTCACGTCAGGTCCGGCTCTTGTAGTCCTCGGAGCGGACCCCGTAGCGCTTGAGCAGCCGGTGGAGGCTCTCGCGCTCCATGCCGGCGCGGCGGGAGGCCTCGGTGACGTTGCCGCCTAGCTCGCGCATGAGGGCGATCAGGTACTCGCGCGACGCGCGATCGCGGGCGAGGTCGACGACCTCGCGGTAGGAGAGCTGGCTCTCCATGCCGTGCGTGATCCGCGGCCGCAGCACCGAGCCGACCTCGATGGGCAACGCCTCGAGCTCGATGCGCGGGCCATCGGTGACCGCGATCGCGCGCTCGATCGCGTTCTCCAGCTCGCGGACATTGCCGGGCCAGTCGTAGCGGATCAGCGCCGACAGCGCATCCGGCGTGAAGCCCTCGGGCACGCCGTCCCGCCGTCGCGCGCCGTGGCGCTCGAGCAGCACCGCCGCCAGGGTCGGGATGTCCTCGCGGCGGTCGCGCAGGGCCGGGAGCTGGAGGTGGAGGACGTTGAGCCGGTAGTAGAGATCCTCGCGGAACTGGCCCGCCGCCACCCGCGCCTTCAAGTCGACGTTGGTGGCGGCGATGACGCGGACGTCGACGGCATGCTCGCTGGTGGCGCCGACCCGCCGCACCTTGCGCTCCTGGAGCACGCGGTTGAGCTTGACCTGCATCGCCAGCGGCAGGTCGGCGATCTCGTCGAGGAACAGGGTGCCGCCATCGGCCTCCTCGAACAGCCCGTGATGCTCGGCCGACGCGCCGGTGAAGCTACCCTTCACGTGGCCGAACAGCTCGCTCTCGATCAATGCCTCCGGGATCGCGCCGCAGTTGACCGCGACGAAGGCGCGGCCGGCGCGCGGGCCGGCTGCGTGGATCGCTCGCGCCACGACCTCCTTGCCGGTGCCGCTCTCGCCGGTGACGAGTACGGTGGCGTCGCTGCCGGCGGCCCGCTGGACCAGCCCCAGCACCGGCATCATGGCCGGACTGCGCGCGACCAGGTTGTCGATCCGGCGGATGCCGGCCAGCGCGCGCTTGAGGTCGCGGGCCTCGGCCCGCAGGCGGCGCCGCTCGAGCGCGCGCTCGACGATCAGTTGCGCCTCGTCGGGCTCGAATGGCTTGGCGAGGTAGTCGAAGGCGCCCTGCCGGATCGCGTCGACCGCGGCGGGAACGGTGGCGAAGGCGGTCATCAAGATGACCTCGACGTCGGGCTCGCGGGCTCGCGCCTCGCGCAGCACCGCCAGGCCGTCGGCGCCCGGCATGCGAATGTCGGTGACGATGACGTCGAAGGCG
>DASZXE010000200.1:0-3547 GCA_035546475.1 Kofleriaceae bacterium | reverse complement strand
ACGTCGCACGTATGGCCACGCGGTACGCCGACCCGAAGCGGAGGGCTGAGTGAAGATCAAGAGGATCGAGATCTGCGGGTTCAAGTCGTTCGTCGACAAGACGAGCATCAGCTTCCCCGACCCGATCACGTCGATCGTCGGCCCGAACGGCTGCGGCAAGTCGAACGTCGTGGACGCGATCCGGTGGGTCATGGGCGAGCAGTCCGCCAAGCACCTCCGCGGTCGCGCGATGGAGGACGTGATCTTCGCCGGCTCCGAGAGCCGTGGCCCCGCCGGTTTCGCCGAGGTCTCGCTGACGTTCGACGCCCGCGGCCTGGGCCTGGACGCGGAGGCCGGCGGCGTGGCGTGGGGGCTGGCGGCGCCGGAAGACATCGTGGTGACGCGGCGGCTGTACCGCGACGGCGACAGCGAGTACCTGCTGAACGGCGTCCCCTCGCGACTGCGCGACGTCGTGGAGTTCTTCCTGGGCACGGGCGTCGGGTCGAAGGCCTACGCCATCATCGAGCAGGGGCGCATCGGGTTCATCGTGTCGTCGCGGCCGGAGGATCGTCGCGGCCTCATCGACGAGGCGGCGGGGATCACCCGCTACAAGGCCAAGAAGAAGGCGGCCGAGCGGCGGATGGACTCGACCCGTCAGCACCTGCTGCGCGTCTCGGACGTGGTGACCGAGATCGAAGGCCGCCTGCGATCGCTGCGGCTGGCCGCGCAGAAGGCCGAGCGTTACAAGCGTTACAAAGCCGAGCTGCGCGACCTGGACCTCTGGTCGTCGGCGCAACGCTACCTCGGTCACCTGGCCGAGGAGAAGTCCGCGACCGCCGAGCTCGCTCAGGTGCGTGAGCTGCACGAGACCCAGGCCACGACGCTGGCCGCCGACGAAGCCTCGGTCGAAGTCGAGCGGCTGGCGGTCTCCGAGGAGGCGAACGAGCTGGCCACGGCCAAGGACGATCTCTTCGCGCTGTCGAACAAGGCGCAGCTGGGCATGCAGCGGGCGGCCCATCACGAGGCGGAGGCGGCGGACCTGCGCTCGCGCGCCGAGGCGGCCGCGAAGGAGTCGCAGGAGCTGCGCGCGCGCGCGGTCCTGCGCGCCGCCGAGATCGAGGAGATCCAGAACCGGCTGAGCGACATCGAGTCCGACGCCGAACGCAAGGGACAGGAGCACGACGCAGAAGCGGCCGTGCAGGAGAATCGGCGGGCCTCGCTGTCCGAGGCGCGGCGCGCGCTGGAAGCGGCGCTGGCCGAGATGGGGTCGGCGACGGCGCGCATCGCGCGGATCGAGGCCGAGCGGGCCGCGGCCGAGCACCGGCGCGACGACCTCCGCTCTCGGCTCGACGGGCTGGCGGGCGAGGACGGCGCCGCGTCGGAGCGGCTGGCCGCGCTGGTCGCCGAGGAGACCGCGCTCGGCGAAGAGGTCGAAGCGATCGGCGCGCGGGTCGAGGCGGCCCGACAGCGCGTGAAGGACGACGAAGCGGCGCTGGCGATCGTCCGCGGCGAGCTGACGCGCGGCGAGCTGGAGCTGGAGACGCTCCGCGAAGAGGCGCACCGCCGCCGGTCGCGGCTGGCGTCGCTGAAAGAGATTCAAGAGCGCTACGAGCGCTTCCAGAGCGGCGTGCGCGCCATCATGCGCGAGCACCAGCAGGGGCAGGGCGCCCGCGGCATCGAGGGCTTGGTCGCCGACATCATGCGGCCGCCGCCCGAGCTGGAGACCGCCGTCGAGGCGGTGCTGGGCGAGCGGCTCGGCAACGTGATCGTCGAATCCCACGAGGCGGGCATCGAGGCGATCCAGTTCCTGAAGAGCAAGAGCGAGGGGCGCTCGTCGTTCATCCCTCGCGCGCTGCGGGCCACGCGCGGCGAGGTCCTGTACGACGCGAGCGGGGGCACCTCGGTCGACGGGGCGCCGGCTGAGATGCCGCTGGTCGATCCGGCGGCCGTGTCCGGCGTCTGGCCGGAGGCGCCGGGCGTCCGCGGGCGCATGCTGGATCTGATCGGCTACGACCGGAAGTACGACGCGGTCGCCACGTACCTGCTGGGTGACGTGCTGGTCGTCGAGGATCTGGAAAAGGCGCTGGCGCTTTGGCGCGAGACGCGCACCGACAAGACGATCGTCACGCTGGAAGGCGAGGTCATCGATCCGCACGGCGTCGTGACGGGCGGCTCGCGGGAGTCGGCGCTGGCCGGCGTCCTCGAGCAGAAGCGCGAAATTCGCGAGCTCGAGGCGGTGATGGAGCGCCTGAACGCCGACGTCGAGGCGGCGCTGGCCAAGCACGTCGAGCGCAAGCAGTCGGCCGCCGACCTGACGCGCTCGCGCGACGAGGCGGCCGCGGCGTTGCGGACCGACGAGATGGCGCTGCTGGGGCAGCGCAAGGATCTCGAGCGGCTGGTCGACGAACGGCGGCGGCTCGAGAGCCGGCGAGCGGCGCTGGCGGCGCAGGCGCTGGATCTCGCGCGCGCGGCCGACGAGAACGACGCGCGCGTCGCCAAGGCGGCCGCCGAGCTGGAGTCGACCCGGGCGACCCAGGAAGAAGCCGAGATGCGGGCCGGAGAGCTCCGGCTGCAGACCGTCGCGCTGGCCGACGAGGTGGATCGGGGCGTCGGCCTGCTGACCACGCTGAAGATCGCGGCGACCCAGGCGACCGAGCGCCGGCAGAACGCCCGCCACACGCTGGATCGCCTGGTCGCGGACCAGTCCCAGGACGACGCGCGCTCGGCGCGACTCGAGGGGACGTCCCAAGAGGATCTGTCGCGCGCCGCGCTGCTGGCCGCCCAGGCTGTCGAGCTGAAAGGCGAAGCCGAGCTGGCGCAGGCCGAGGCCGAGGCGCTGGCCCGCGCCCACGGCGAGCGCCAGGGCGCGCTCGAGAGCCGCACCGGCGCGCTGGCCGCTCGCGAAGCCGAGCTGCGCGCCGCCCGGGCCGAGGTGTCGCGGCTCGCGCAGCTGGCCTCGCGCCTGGAGCTGCGCGCCCAGGAGGCGGCGATGCGGCGCGCCGGCATCGAAGAGCAGATCTCCGATCGTTACCGCGACGTGCAGCTGGGGCTGGTCGTCGTCGACTACCACCTGCGGCCGCTGTTCGGCGGCAACGAAGAGCAACGCGCGACCGAGCTGCGCGGCCTCATCGACCGCATGGGGGAGATCAACCTGACGGCGATCGAGGAGTCGGAGGAGCTTCAGAAGCGATACGACTTCCTGACCACCCAGCGGACGGACCTCGAGTCGGCCGTCGCGCAGCTGGAGACGGCGATCGACAAGATCAACCGGGCCTCGCGCAAGCGGTTCCGCGAGACGTTCGACGCGGTCAACGCCGAGTTCCAGGCGATGTTCCCGCGCCTCTTCGGCGGCGGTCACGCCAAGCTGGCGCTGACGGACGAGAACGACATGCTGGAGACGGGGATCGACATCGTCGCGAACCCGCCCGGCAAGAAGGTCAGCCAGAACATCGAGCTGCTGTCGGGCGGCGAGAAGGCGCTCACGGCCGTGTCGCTGCTGTTCGCCATCTTCCTGGTCAAGCCGTCCCCCTTCTGCGTCCTGGACGAGGTCGACGCGCCGCTCGACGAG
>DASZXE010000199.1:0-3649 GCA_035546475.1 Kofleriaceae bacterium | reverse complement strand
CGATGCAGAACAGCCTCGTCGAGGCCGACCGCGTCCTGCGCGCCGCGCTCGCCGAGCTCACCGGCTCGCCGGCGGTCTTCGTCGTGCTGCACGACGGCAAGGAGCCGGTCGTCGCCGAGGGCGCGTTCCCGCCGGCCGAGCTGGTGCGCCCCGAGGCGATCGCGGCCACCGCCCGCGAGCAGCGCCCCGTCGTCGCGCCCCGCCTCGCGCTGTTCCCGATCCTGGCCGCCACCGCGTCGATCGGCGTCATCGTCATCGGCCGGCCGCCGACCGCGCCCGCCTACGCGCCGCCCGACCTCGGCGTCGCCGCCGCCGCCGCCCACGAGTGCGCCGGCCTGCTCAACAACCTGCTCGCCGGCCGCCGCCGCGACGACGCCGCCGCCTCCGCGTCGCCGCTCTTCCGCCGCGAGGCGATCGATCACTTCCGCCGGCGCGGCCACGAGGGGCCCGCGTTCCGCGTGTCGCCCGGCTGGGTGCGCTGGGCGTACCCGACGCTCCTGCTGCTGGTCGGTGGCGCGATCGCCGCCGCCGCGCTCGCCCGCGTCCCGACCTACTCGACCGGCAGCGCGATCGTCCTCATCGAGGGCCACCAGGTGACCGCGCGCAACAGCGGCGTCGTCGAGGAGGTCTACGTCACCGCCGGCCAGGAGGTGCAGGCCGGCCAGGAGCTCGCGCGCCTGCACGACAACGACGAGGCGGCCGACCTCGACGAGGCGACCGCCGAGTACGAGGACGCGATGGTCGCGCTGCTGTTCGATCCGACCGACCGCAACGCGCGCGCGTCGGCGATCGCGCTCGCGCCCCGCGCCAAGCGGGCGATGGAGCGGGTGGGCGCCCGCATCCTGCGCGCGCCGTCGGCCGGCCGCGTGCGCGACGTCCGCATCCACGCCGGCTCGCCGATCGCCGCCGGCGAGCACGTGCTGACGATCGTCGACGACTCCGCCGAGCCGATCGTCGTCGCGCTGATGCCGTCGCGCGACCTGCCCCGCATCCACGAGGGGATGGACCTGATGGTGCGGCTCGAGGGCTACGGCCGCAGCCGCGAGGTCGCGAAGATCGTCGAGGTCGGCCGCGAGGGCATCGGCCCGATGGCGGCGCGCAAGTCGCTCGGCGAGGAGCTCGCGGACTCGCTGCCGATCGCCGGCTCGGTCGTGATGGTGCGGGCGAAGATGCCGCACCGCGACTTCGACACCGGCGAGGACCGCCGCCTCGAGCTCGCCAACGGCATGACCGCGACCGGCGAGGTGAAGATCGCCGAGCAGAGCTTCCTCCGCACGCTGGTGCCCGGCCTCGGGGAGCACTGATGCAGGCGCCCGACACCGCCAGCCCGCCGGCCGCGCGGCCCGCCGACGTCCCGGCCCTGCCGGTCGGCATCCCGGTGCGGCCCGGCGGCGACATCCCGTTCATCCAGCAGCTCGAGTGGACCGACTGCGGCGCCGCCTGCCTGGCGATGGTGCTGTCGTTCCACGGCCGCCACACGACGCTGCAGGAGGCGCGCAACGCGGTCAGCGCGACCGGCGCCGGCGTCAGCGCGCGCGCGATCCTCGACGGCGCCGACCGCTTCGGCATGGTCGGCCGCGGCCTCAAGCTCGACGTCTCCGACCTCGCGCTCCTGCGGCGCGGGACGATCCTGCACTGGGAGATGAACCACTTCGTCGTCTTCGACCGGGTGGTGCGCGGCGGCGTGCGCATCGTCGACCCGGCCAACGGCGTGCGCGACGTGCCGCTCGCCCAGTTCGGCAAGAGCTTCACCGGCGTCGCGCTCGAGCTCGACCCGACCGACCGCTTCACCCGCGTCAAGCGGCCCAAGGGGCGCCTGCGCGACTACGCGCGGGAGATCTTCGCGCAGAAGACGCTGTTCCGCCGGGTCGTCGTCGTCTCCGTCGTGCTGCGGCTGTTCGGGCTCGCGCTGCCGCTGGTGACGGCGGCGGTGATCGATCGTGTCGTGCCGCGCGCCGACCTCGATCTGCTCAAGATCGTCGTCATCGCGGCGGTCGGCATGGTCGCGATCGAGATGGTCTGCCAGCTCATGCGCAGCTACCTGCTGCAGCACCTGCGGGCGGTGCTCGACACCCGCATGACGATGGGCTTCCTCGACCACATGATGTCCTTGCCGTTCTCGTTCTTCCAGCGGCGCAGCTCGGGCGACCTGCTCATGCGCGTGTCGTCGAACAGCACGGTGCGCGAGATGGTGACGTCGCAGTCGGTCGGCGTGCTGCTCGACGGCGGCTTCGTCATCATCTATGCGCTCATCATCCTCTTGACCAGCGCGAAGCTCGGCTTCCTCGCGCTCGGACTGGCGATCGCGCAGGCCGCGGTCTACGCGTTCGCGCGCACGAACTACCGGCGGCTCAACGCGGCGTCGCTCGACAAGCAGGCGCGCGCGCAGGGCTACATGATGCAGATGCTGGCGGCCGTCGAGACGCTCAAGTGCGCGGGCGCCGAGAGCCTCGCGATCGAGAAGTACGCGAACCACTACGCGGAGACGCTGAACGCGTCCTTGGCGATCGGCCGGGTGACCGCGAAGGTCGACGCGATCCGCAACGCGCTGGCGACCCTGGCGCCGCTCCTCATCATGTCGGTCGGCGCGACGCTCGTGCTCCAGCACCAGATGAGCCTGGGCATGATGCTGGCGATGAACTCGCTGGCGATGAGCCTGTTCGGCCCGCTGTCGAGCCTGGTGTCGACGGCGCTGCAGCTCCAGGTCGTGCGCGGCTACCTGCACCGCATCGACGACGTGCTGACCACGCCGACCGAGCAGGACCGCTCGGCGGCGCGGCCGCCACCGCCGCTGCGCGGGGCCATCACGCTCAAGAACGTCGGGTTCCGCTACCACGAGCAGGCGCCGGCGGTGCTGCAGGGCGTCGACCTCGAGATCCAGCCGGGGATGTCGGTGGCGCTGGTCGGCCCGTCGGGGTCCGGCAAGTCGACCTTGCTCAAGATCATCGCCGGCCTGTACCCGCCGGTCGTCGGCAAGGTGCACTACGACGGCCACGACCTGTGGGAGCTTGATCTGCGGGCGGTGCGGCAGCAGCTCGGCGTGGTGCCGCAGCACCCGTACATCTTCGGCGCGACGGTGCGCGACAACATCGCGCTGACGTCGCCGGAGGCGCCGCTCGACCAGATCATCGCGGCGGCGCAGCTCGCGCAGCTCCACGACGACATCATGGCGCTGCCGATGAGCTACGAGGCGATCGTGTCGGACGGCGGGGCGTCGCTGTCGGGCGGGCAGCGGCAGCGGCTGGCGATCGCGCGCGCGGTGCTGCGGCGGCCGGCGATCATGCTGCTCGACGAGGCGACGTCGGCGCTCGACGCGACGGTCGAGGCGGCGATCGTCGACAGCCTGCGCAAGCTGCGGTGCACGCGGGTGACGGTGGCGCACCGGCTGTCGACGGTGCGCCACGCGGACCTGATCGTCGTGCTCGACAAGGGGCGCATCGTCGAGAAGGGGCGGCACGAGGAGCTGGTCGCGCGCCAGGGGCTGTATGCCCGGCTGGTGGCGGCCGGGGGGCAGAAAGCGGCGTGAGGGCGGCGCGCGCCTGGGCGGTGGTGGTGATGGCCGTGGCCGTGGCCGTGGGCGCGGCGGTGGCCGCGTGTGGCGATGAGGGCGGGCACGCGGCGGCGCCGGCGGCCGGGGCGGCGGGCTCGG
>DASZXE010000198.1:0-2288 GCA_035546475.1 Kofleriaceae bacterium | reverse complement strand
GGTTCGTCGCCGACGGACGGCCGAACGGGCTCGTGCGCCTCGCCGTGCGGATCGCGCGCAACCTGGCCGTCAGCGAGGCGCGCCGGATGCGCGCGACGCCGTCGGAGCCCGACGAGCTGGAGTCGGCGCTCGCCGCCGGCGCGCCGCCGCCGGCCGCGCCCGATCCGCACCTGCGCGCCGCGATCGTCGACTGCCGCGACAAGCTGCCGCCGAGGCCGCGCGAGGCGCTCGACGCGCGGCTCGCCGACGGCGGCGGCCGCGACGACGACACGCTCGCCGCCGCGCTCGGCATGCGGCTCAACACGTTCCTGCAGAACGTCACCCGGGCGCGCAAGCTGCTCGCCGACTGCCTCGGCGCGCGCGGCATCGTCCTCGACCAGGAGCTCGCCCGATGACCGACGCCGAGGAAGACCTCCTGATCGAGCAGGTCGCGGGCGCGCACCGGGCGGCGCCGCCGCAGTTCGGCGACCTCCGCTACCACGCCGCCTGGCACGACCTGTCGCCCGAGGGTCGCGCGCGCGCGTTCGAGCGGGCGCGCACGATGCGCGCGCTCGAGGCCGCCCTCGATCCCGACGGCCTGTCGACGACGGCGCACGCGGTGCTCGCCCGGCTGCGCCGCTGAGCGCGGGGCGATCGATGGGGCGATCGATGGGCCGATCGGCGGCCGATCAGCGGGCGGGGAAGAAGGGCTGGTCGACGCCGAGGGAGGGCAGGACGGAGGGCGCGGCGCGCAGGTGGGCGTCGCAGGCGCGGGCGGCCTCGCGGCCCTCGGCGATCGCCCACACGATCAGCGACGCGCCGCGGTGGGCGTCGCCGCAGGCGAAGACGCCGGGGACCGAGGTCGCGAACGAGGCGTCGGTGGCGACGTTGCCGCGGGCGTCGAGCGCGACGCCGAGCTGGGCGGTCAGCGCGCGCGTGGCGGGGCCGGTGAAGCCGAGCGCGAGGATCAGGCGATCGCACGGCAGGCGCACCTCCTCGCCGGTCGAGACCAGGTCGGCGACGGTCGGCACGCGCCCGCGCGCGGCGAGCGTGACGGTCAGCCGCTCGGCGACCAGCGCGACCAGCCGGCCGGCGTCCCCGTCGAGGCGCAGCGTGCGCAGCGCGAAGTCGCGGGCGCCGCCCTCCTCCTGCGACGACGACGTGCGGAAGACGACCGGCCACGCGGGCCACGGGTTGCCGGCGGCGCGCTCGGCCGGCGGCGCGGGCAAGAGCTCCACCTGGTGCACGCTCGCGGCGCCCTGGCGCAGCGCGGTGCCGAGGCAGTCGCTGCCGGTGTCACCGCCGCCGAGGATGATCACCCGCTGGCCGCCGACATCGTGGAGCGCGCGCGCCCGCTGGCCGGCGACGACCCGGTTCTGATCGTCGAGGTACTCCATCGCGAGCAGCACGCCGTCGAGGTCGCGGCCGGGCACGTGCAGCTCGCGCGCGACCTGCGCGCCGATCGCGAGGACGAGCGCGTCGTGCGTCGCGCGCAGCTCGTCCCACGACGGCGCGTCCGCCTCGCCGACCCGCACACCGCAGCGGAAGTCGACACCCTCGGCCTCGAGCTGGGCGAGCCGCCGGTCGAGCACCGCCTTGTCGAGCTTGAAGTCGGGGATGCCGCGGCGGAGCAGGCCGCCGGGCCGATCGTCCGCCTCGTAGACGACGACTGCGTGGCCGGCGCGCGCGAGCTGCTGCGCCGCCGCGAGCCCCGCCGGCCCCGAGCCGACGATCGCGACCCGCTTGCCGGTCTTCACGCGCGCCGGCTGCGGCACGATCAGCCCCGCGGCGAACGCGCGGTCGGCGATCTCCTGTTCGAGGTGCTCGATCGTCACCGCCGCGCCGTCGAGCGCGAGCACGCACGCGGCCTCGCACGGCGCCGGGCACAGGCGGCCGGTCAGCTCGGGGAAGTTGTTGGTCGCCGACAGCCGGCGCCACGCATCGGCCCAGTCGCCGGTCCACGCGCGATGGTTGAAGTCGGGGATCGGGTTGCCGAGCGGACAGCCCTGCATGCAGAACGGCACGCCGCAGTCCATGCAGCGGCCGGCCTGGCGGCGCACGTCCTGCTCGGCGTCGTGCGCGCCGACCTCGGCCCAGTCGTGCACGCGCAGGGCGATCGGCCGCCGCGGCGCCGGCGCGCGGTCCCACTCGAGGAAGCCGGTCGGCTTGCCCATCGCTCTCTAGCTCCGAATTCTGATTGCTATTCCGCGGCGACGGCCTTGGCCGCCGTGCGTTCCGCGCGCATGTCGAGCAGCGCGCGGCGGTAATCCTTCGGCATCACCTTGACGAAGCGTTTCACCGCCTCGTCC
>DASZXE010000197.1:0-7867 GCA_035546475.1 Kofleriaceae bacterium | reverse complement strand
GGTGCAGCGCGGCGGCGCGCTCGCCGGTCACGCCGCCACGCTGATCGGCTACCACGGCCTCGTCGACGAGGCGCTGGCGGGCATCGACCGCCGGGCCGTCTCGCTCGAGGTCGTCGACGGCGAGGGGGCCGGCGGCCCCGTCCTCTACGCGGACGCCGCGCGCGCCAGCGGCGAGATCTCGCGGGTGGTGACGCTGGCCGTCGCCGATCGCCGGTGGCGGGTCACGATCGCGTCCGCGGGCGGCAGCACCGGCCGCGGCTGGGCCTCGTGGCTGGTGATGGCCGGCGGCCTGTCGCTGCTCGGCGGCCTCGGCGGCGTGCTGCTCGGCGTCACCGGCCGGGCGGCGCGCGCCGCCGCCCTCGAGCGCGAGCAGGACTTCCTCCTCCGCGCCGGCGACGCGATGCGTGCGTGCCAGCGCGACGCCGACGTCCGCGCGGTGACGACGCGCTGGCTGGGCGAGCGCCTCGCCGCCGACCAGTGCTTCTTCACCGAGGTCGACCTCGAGCAGGACCGCGTCACCGTGCTGCCCGGCTACCACCGGGGCCGGCCGGCCGCCGGCACCTACCGGATCTCGTCGCTCGCCCCCGCGACCCAGACGGACCTCCGCGCCGGCCGCACCGTGGCGATCGGCGACACCGCGGCCGATCCGCGCACGGCGCCCCGCTACGAGCAGGCGTACGCGCCGGGCGGCTTCCGCGCGCAGCTCGGGGTGCCGCTGCTCGTCGACGGCGTCTGGCGCGCGACGTTGTGGGTGATCTCGTCGACGCCGCGCGCGTGGGAGCTCGGCGAGCTCGCGCTCGTGCAGTCGCTCGCCGAGCGCGCGTGGTTCTGGGTCCGCCACCTGCGCGCGACCGACGAGCTCGAGCGCCGGGTCGGCGAGCGGACGCGCGCCCTCGAGGTCTCGCTGCGCGAGAAGGACGTCCTCCTCCGCGAGATCCACCACCGGGTGAAGAACAACCTGCAGGTGATCTCCAGCCTCCTCTACATGCAGGCGCAGAAGAGCGGCGACCCCCGGCTCGCCGAGAGCCTCGGCGAGAGCCGCGAGCGCGTGCAGTCGATCGCGCTCGTCCACGACCAGCTCTACCGGGCGGCGTCCGACGCGGCGTCGATCGATCTCGGCCAGTACCTCGACGAGCTGGTCCGCTCGCTCGCCCGCGCCCAGCGCAACCCGCGCGTGCGCGTCGCCGTCCACGCCGACGCGCTCCTGTTGCCGCTCGACCAGGCGGTGTCGTGCGGGCTGATCGTGAACGAGCTGATCTCGAACGCGCTCAAGCACGCCTTCCCCGGCGAGCGCGCCGGCACCGTGACGATCGAGGCGCACGGCGACGAGGGCCGCGCGGTGGTGAGCGTGCGCGACGACGGCGTCGGCCTGCCCGCCGGCTTCGAGCCGTCGGCCCGCGCGCGCACCGGCCTCGGCATGGTCGTGGTCACGACGCTGGCGAGCCAGCTCCACGCCACCTTGACGGTCGTCCGGGAACCGGACACCGCCTTCGAGCTGCGCTTCCCGATCGAGTGGACCGTGCGGCCCGCCTGACGGCGTCAGCCGGCCGGCGCGTCGCCGATGCGGCGGGCGGGGATGCCGACGACCTTGGCGCCCGGCGCGACGTCGCGGTGGACCAGCGCGCCGGCGCCGACGTAGGCCCAGTCGCCGACGGTGCGGCCGGGCAGGACGGTCGCGTGGGTGCCGAGGAACGCGCCGTCGCCGAGGACGACCGCGCCGTTGGCGGCGCACATCGGCGAGAAGACCGCCCACCGGCCGGCCTGGACGTCGTGGGCGACCGCGACCTGCGGGTTGACCAGCACGTGGTCGCCGAGCCGCGCGCCCGGGCCGACGTACGACAGCGGGCCCACGACCACGCCGTCGCCGAGGACGCTCTCGCGCGCGACCCACGCGCGCGGGTGGACGATCGAGACGAAGCGGGCGCCGCGCTCGCCGAGCAGCGCCGCCAGCCGCCGGCGCAGGCGCGGATCGCCGACCGCGAGCACGTAGCGATCCTGCTCGCCGGGCTCGGCCGCCGCGATGCCGCCGACGATCGTCGCGCCGACGCCGACGTGGCCGGCGAGCGCCGCCGGGTTGTCGTCGAGGAAGCCGGCGACCTCGAACGGCTCGCCGCCCCACGCCGCGCCGGCGTCGCGGGCGTACTCGTGGACCTCGCGGCCGAAGCCACCGGCCCCGACGATGAACAGGCGCGGCGTCACCAGGCGAGCGTACAGGAGTCGCGCGTCGACGGCGGCGTCCGGCCG
This sequence comes from Kofleriaceae bacterium, assembly GCA_035546475.1. Taxonomy (GTDB): domain Bacteria; phylum Myxococcota_A; class Polyangia; order Haliangiales; family Haliangiaceae; genus UBA2376. Next base: position 5,623 of record DASZXE010000197.1, on the reverse strand, counting down.
GCGCGGCCTGCGCTATGCTCGCCGTCGATGCCCGCGAGCCTCCTGTCCCGCCTCGCCAAGCGCGCGCTCGACGTCGTCGGGGCAGGCGCCGCGCTCGTGGTGGCGGCGCCGGTGATGGCCGTCACCGCCGCCGCCGTCGCGGCCGAGCTGGGCCGCCCCGTGCTGTTCCGCCAGGTCCGCCCGGGTCGCCACGGCGAGCCGTTCACGATGTTCAAGTTCCGCACGATGCGCGACGCGACCGACGCCCACGGCCGCCCGCTGCCCGACGGTGAGCGGCTGACGGCGCTCGGCCGCTTCCTGCGCGCGTCGAGCCTCGACGAGCTGCCCGAGCTGTGGAACGTGCTGCGCGGCGAGATGAGCCTGGTCGGTCCGCGCCCGCTGCTCGTGCAGTACCTGCCGCTCTACAGCCGCGAGCAGGCCCGCCGCCACGACGTCAAGCCGGGCATCACCGGCTGGGCGCAGATCCACGGCCGCAACAGCCTGTCGTGGGACGAGAAGTTCGCCCTCGACGTCTGGTACGTCGACCACGCCAGCGTCTGGCTCGACCTCCGCATCCTCGCCGCCACCGTGCTCGCGGTGCTCCGCAAGGACGGCATCAGCCACGCCGGCGACGCGACGATGCCGGTCTTCACCGGCCCGCGCGCCCCGACCCCAAGCGCCCTGTTGAATTAGCGAGCGGAGCGAGCTACGACAATGACGCTGGGACGTTCGGGGTTCGCGATGGTCGTGGGGGGTCTGTCTTTGCCTGGACCGCGCGCCTCCTTTGCTGTGATGGCGGCTCCCTGATGCCCCGCGTCTACCTGTCGCCACCGCACCTCGGGGGCCGCGAGCTGGAGCTGCTGCACGATGCGGTCGCGAGCAACTGGATCGCGCCGCTCGGCCCGCACGTCGACGCGTTCGAGCGCGAGGTCGCCGCCGCCGTCGGCATGCCGCACGCGCTCGCGCTGGCGAGCGGCACGGCCGCGCTCCACCTGGCGCTGGTCGTCGCCGGCGTCGGCCCCGGCGACCGGGTGCTGGTCGCCACGCTCACCTTCGCCGCCAGCGCGAACGCCGTCACCTACGTCGGCGCCGAGCCGGTCTTCGTCGACTGCGACGCGACCTGGACGATCGATCCCGACCTGGTCGCCGCCGAGCTCGCGGCCGGCCGCGCGGCGGGCCGCCCGTACAAGGCGGTGATCGCCGTCGACCTCTACGGCCAGGTCTGCGCCTACGACCGCCTCGCGCCCGCGTGCGCCGAGCACGGCGCCACGCTCGTCCAGGACTCCGCCGAGGCGCTCGGCTCGATCTGGCGCGGTCGTCCGGCGGGCGGACAGGCCGCCCTCGCCGTCCTCTCCTTCAACGGCAACAAGATCATCACCACCAGCGGCGGCGGCATGCTGCTCGGCACCGACGCCGCCGCGCTCGCCCGCGCCCGCAAGCTGTCGACGCAGGCGCGCGAGCCCGCCCCCCACTACGAGCACGTCGAGATCGGCTTCAACTACCGGATGAGCAACCTGCTCGCCGCGGTCGGCCGCGCGCAGCTCGAGGCCCTGCCCGCGCGCGTCGCCGCCCGCCGCGCGGTCAACGCCCGCTACCGCGCCGCCCTCGCCGGCCGCCCCGGCATCGGCTTCCTCGAGCCCGCCCCCGGCTGCGAGCCGAACTGCTGGCTCACCTGCCTGCAGGTCGAGCCGGCCGCCGCCGGCACCGACCGCGAGGCCCTGCGCCGCGCGCTCGAGGCCGCCGACATCGAGGCCCGGCCGGTCTGGAAGCCGATGCACCTGCAGCCGGTCTTCGCCGGCCACCGCGCCGTCGGCGGCGCCACCGCCGCCCGCCTGTTCGAGCACGGCCTCTGCCTGCCCAGCGGCTCCAGCCTGACCGAGGCCGACCAGGCCCGCGTCGTCGAGATCCTGCTCGCCCACCTGCGCTGACCGCGCCGGCGGCGTCGGCCCGCCTGAACGCCGTGCGTGCGGTCGGTCACCAACGCCAGGCTGGCCGGGAAGCCCCCGGGCCGCGTGCGCCGAATGCTACCCTTGCCGTCGAGGAGGATCTCGATGCTGTCCGTCATCGCGGCGCGCCTGCGCGTCGCCACCGCGCTGGTGATCGGCATCGCCGGCCTGCTGGGCCCGGGTGGCCCGCGCCACGCCGCCGCCGACTGGCCGGTCGCGCGCCACGATCCGGCGCGCAGCGGCGAGACCAACGGCCACAGCAACCTCACGAACCCGGCCCCGTACTGGCGCTTCTACCTCGGCGGCTCGATCGGCCCGTCGGTCGCCGAGCCGATCGCGGCGCCCGGCGGCCCCGGCCAGGCGTACGTCACCGGCGGCCGCCTGTCGGTCTCGCGCGCCGACGGCACGCCGGTCTGGTCGAGCCCGAACCTCGCGCTCACCGCCTTCGTCGGCACCGGCGACCTCGACGGCGACGGCACGCTCGAGCTGGTCGCGCAGTCGATCGATCAGGTCTTCGTCTTCGCCGCCGCCGACGGTGCCTTGCGCTGGGCCGAGCCGGCCGGCGAGATGGGCACCATCAACGGCGTCCGCCTCGGCGACGTCGACGGCGACGGCCACCCGGAGGTCTTCATCCAGGAGTGCGCCTGCTGCGAGGTGCGGTCGAACGAGACCGGCGTCGCCTACTCGTTCGCGGCCGGCTTCGCGGTGCCGCGCAAGGTCTGGCGGCTGCCGTACGCCTACTGCTCCGGCTACCGGGCGATGCTCGTCGACGACTTCGACGGCGACGGCCACCCCGACGTCTCGCTGTCGAACTTCGACGACATCAAGATCCTGTCGGGCGCGACCGCGCAGATCGAGGCGGCCAGCCCCGACCTCGGCCAGTGGGCCGCGATCGCCCACTGCGAGCCGCACGACATCGTCGCCGGCGGCGGCAAGGAGCTCGTCTGCGCGCTGTCGTCGACGCTCGCCTTGCCCGGCCAGGGCCACCGCGTCTTCGCGCTCGGCTACCGCGCGGACCCGGCGCGGCTCGACCTGCTGTGGTCGACCGACATCGGCGACGTCGACGGCGAGTTCGTCCTCGGCGCCGGCTGGATCGACGACCTCGACGGCGACGGCCGCCTCGAGGTGATGGCGTCCGGAACCCGGACGGACGGCACGGTCGTCACCGCCATCCTCGACGCCGCCACCGGCGAGACGCTGGCGACCATCGACGGCATGAGCCACGTCGGCCTCGTCCCGGTGGAGCCCGACCTGCGCATCTACCTGACCGCCGCCGACAAGGAGCTGGTCGGCTGGCGCTTCGACCGCGCGGCGAACCCGCGGCTCACCCTCGCGTGGCGGCTGCGCGAGCGCCGCATCGTCGCCCGCCGCGAGCCGGCGCTGGCCGCCTCCGTCGAGCAGTACATCCGCCCGCTCTACGCCGACATCGACGGCGACGGCGACAACGAGCTGTTCACCGTCGACATCAAGCAGCCGAACCGGATGCCGATCTACGAGGTCGCTGCCGACCACGCCGACGAGCTGACCGACTGGACCGGCGCGCCCGGCTCGCAGATCCAGGCCGGCTGGATCGGCGCCGACCGCCGCCTGCTGATCTCGACCACCGACGGCCGCCTGACGACGCTGACCCCCGACGTCGCGACGACGATCGGCTCGGTGCGCGCCGGCGGCTACTACGACGCCGGCGGCGGCAAGCACCTGCCGTTCGCGCCGGTGTCGGCGCAGCTCGTCGGCTCGGCGGCGGCCGAGGTCGTCGTCCCCGACAGCCGCCAGATCGTCGTCGCCTTCTCGCCGCAGGGCGCGACCAACGCGTCGCCGCCGACGCCGCTGTGGGGCATCGACCACGCGAGCTCGCCGGTGATCGTGCCCGGCATCGGCCTCGGCGGCCCCGGCGTGGTCGTCCGGCGCACGGACACGATGGTGGTGCCGCCGGTGCAGACGCTCGCCGTCCTCGATCTCACCGGCCACCCGCGCTGGGAGGTGCCGGTCGGCCCGCAGGCGTTCAACGACGCGCTGCCCGGCAACTTCGACGGCGACGCGGTGCCCGACCTCGTCCTCCAGTGGGGCAACAACAGCGACACCGCGCTGCGCACGACCGCGTTCGCCGGCAGCGACGGCCACGTGCTGTGGAACCACGTCGCCGACAACGGCATCGTCCGCTTCCCGTCGGGCGCCGCGGTCGCCGACTGGAACGGCGACGGCATCGACGACGTCATCTTCCACCACTACGCGACGCGCGTGCTCGACGGCCGCGACGGCCACCCGCTCGCCGAGGGCCCGCTGACGCCGAACTGGTACTTCATGCCGAGCCTCGTCGACGTCACCGGCGACGGCCTGTCGGAGATCGCGCTGCACGGCGGCCAGCAGCCGATCCGCGTGCTCGACCGCGACCTGTCGGAGCGGTGGGTGTCGCCCGACGACGACCGGCCGCAGCCGTACGCCGCGGTCGCGCGCTGCGGCGGCCAGCCGGTGCTGGCGTCGTCGTCGCGGCTCTACCCGGCGCGGCTCAAGGTGACGGAGCTGGCGGGCCCGAGCGCCGGCCAGTCGGCGATCGTCATCCTCGCCGGCGGCGAGCTGTACCCGTCGGAGGCGGCGGCGACCGACGCCGGCAAGCGGCTCGGTCAGCTCACCTCGGTCAACGTGCACGAGGACCTGACCGGCACCGGCCACCCGACCGCGGTGCTCGGCTCGAGCGACGGCTGGCTCTACGGCGTCGACCTGTGCGCGCGCACGAAGGACTTCGCGGTCGCGTTCCCGGCGCCGGTCGGCGCGGTCGCGATGGCCGACACCGACGGCGACGGCAAGGACGAGATCGTCGTGTCGGTCGCCGACGGCTTCCTCTACGGCCTCAAGCACGCGCCGGTCGCCGGGCCCGGCGACGTCCGCGACGTCGAGCCGGGCAGCACGTCGACGCTCGACATCGACGAGGTCACGACCCGCGACACGCTGGCGGCCGTGTGGGATCCGGTGGCGGGCGCGACCGGCTACGAGGTCGCGGTCGCGAAGGCCGAGGGCGGCTACGTCTCGTCGCCGCCGTGGCAGCCGGCCGCCGACGCGAAGGCTACGATCGGCGGCCTCGCGCTCGTCGACGGCGAGCGCTACGTCGTGGCGGTGCGCGCGCTGGTCGCCGCCGGCCCCTCGCCCGACATCCTGTCCGACGGCGTCCTCGTCCACCTGCTGCCGCCGGTCGACGACGTCGACGCGGGCGTCGATGCCGCCGCGGTCGTCCCGCCGCCTCCCGCCGACGGCGGCTGCTGCTCGACCGGCGGCTCGGCAGGCGGGCCGGCGTCGCTCACGCTCCTCGCGCTCGTCGCCCTGCGCCGCCGCCGCCGCTGAGCTCAGGCCGGGGCGGCGGCGGCGAGCGACTCGAGCTCCTGCCAGCGGGCGAACAGCCGATCGAGCTCGGCGCGCGCGGCGTCGAGGTCGGCCACCAGCGCCGGCACCTCGGCGGGGCGCTGGCGGAAGATGTCGGGATCCGAGACGGTGCGCTCGAGCTCGGCGATGCGCGCCTCGGCGGCGTGGATCGCCGCCTCCATGCCGGCCAGCTCCTGCTTCTCCTTGAAGGTGAGCTTGCGCGGGCCGGTCGGCCGCGGGCGCTCGCGCGGCGCGGGCTCCTTCGACCTCGCGCCGGCGCCGGTCGCGCCACGCTCGGGGCGCCCGGCCTCGGCGGCCTCGGCGGCCTCGCGACGGTCGTGGTA
>DASZXE010000196.1:0-4090 GCA_035546475.1 Kofleriaceae bacterium | reverse complement strand
TCTCCCGCGCGACGACCGCGACGTCGCCGGCGGACGTCGCCGCGGTCCGCGCCTGCGCCGCGAAGCCGGCCGCGATCTCGCGCGTCCGCGCGCGCACGTCGCGCATCGCCTGGCTCACCTTCTCGGTCGCCGCCGCGTGCTCGGTGGCGCCGCGGGCGAGCGCCTGCAGCGACGTCGCCTGGCGCGCCGCGGTCGCGGTCAAGGTCGCCAGCGCGTCGGCCTGCTCGGCCTGCGCGCGCGCGTTCTGCCGCGCGATCCGCCGGACGTCGTCGGCCTGCTTGACGAGCTGGACGACCGCCGCCCGCTGCTCGCCGGTGGCGGTGGTCACCGTCGCCGCCACCGCCGCGACCTGGCGGATGTCCTTCTCCATCTCCTTGGCGTTGCGCGCCTGCTCGGTGATCGACCGCGCGCTCTGCGCCGCGTGCTTGCGGGCCGCCTCCATCGCCCGCGCGATCTCGGCGGCGCCGCGCGCCTGCTCGCCGATCGCGGTGACGATGCGGCCGGTCGCGCCGGCGACCTCCTGCATCTGCGCCGCCATGCCGCCGACGGTGCGGAGCTGCTCGCCGACCGCCGACGCGGTGCGCTGGGTGCTGGTCCGCATCTGCGCCGCCGCCTTGGCGAGCTGGCTCGCCGCGGTCGCCTGCTCGTCGGTGGCGGTGCGCACCTTGGCGGCGGTGGCGGTCACCTGCTTGTTCGACTTCACCAGGTCGCGCAGCGCGCGCGCCTGCTCGCCGGCGGCGTCGCGGGTCTGCTTCGCCATCGTCCGCATCTCGCCGGCCGCCGACACCAGCGACGCGGTGACCTGGGTCTGCTCCTTGCCGGCGCGCGCGATGGCGCGGCTCTCGGCGTCGAGCCGGGTCATCGACGCGATCACGCTCGACACCGCGGTCGCCTGCTCGCCGGTGGCGGTGCTGATGTGCTTGATCGAGCCGTCGAGCGTCTCGATCCCCTCGAGGATCGTCTGCAGGCCGTTGCGGGCCTCCTCGCTGAGCTGGGCGCCCTCGTCGGCGAAGCGGAGGCCCTCGGCGTTGGCGGCGACCGCGTCGCGGGCGGCCGCCTGCAGGCCGCGCACGATCTTGGCGACGTCGGTGGCGGCGGCGGCGGCCCGCTCGGCGAGCGCGCGCACCTCGTCGGCGATGACGGCGAAGCCGCGGCCGTGCTCGCCGGCGCGCGCCGCCTCGATGCTGGCGTTGAGCGACAGCAGGTTCGTGCGGTCGGCGATCAGGTTGATCGTCTGCACGATGTCGCCGATGTCCTCGGCGCGCTTGCCCATGTCCTTCATCACCGTCGCGCCCTCGGCCATCGCCGACCGGATCTTGCCGAGGCCGGTGATGGTGCGGGCGACGATCTGGCCGCCCGAGCGCGCCGACGTCGTCACTCGCTCCGACGTCGCGCGGGTGCCGTCGACGACCTGGACGATGCGGCGGGTCGACGTCTCGAGCTGGCTGGCGACCGTGGCGGTGGTGGTCGCCAGGGTGCTGACCTCCTGCGCCGACTGGGCGACGGCGACCGCCGCCCGCGCGACCTGCTCGATCGCCGCCGCGTTGCCGTCGACCACCACCGCGTTCTTCTCGGCGGTGGCGGCGACCTCCTCGACGGAGCTGGCGACCTCGGTGAGGCCGGCCGCCGACCCGGTGGTCGCCGTCTCCAGCTCGTTGGCCGCCTCGGCGACGGCGCGGAACGAGCGGGCCAGCTCCTCGGTGGTGGCCGACGTCTCCTCGACGCTGGTGGCCGCCTCGGTGAGATCGATCGACGCCTGATCGAGCGACGCCGTCACCGCCTTCGAGGCGGCGGCGACCGACGTCGCGCGCTCGCCGATCTGGCGGGCGTCGGCGGCCAGCCGCGCGGTCTGGCTCGACATCTCCTCGACGGTGGCGGCCACCTCCTCGACGGTGGCGGCGGTCTCGTCGCCGCGGGCCGCCGAGTCGGCGATGCTCGCCGACGCCTCGGCCGCCGACGAGGCGAGCCGCTCGCCGGCGCCGGCCAGCTCGGCGGCGCTGGCGGCGGTGTCCTTGACCGAGCGCGCCAGCTCCTCGAGCGTCGTCGCGGTGCTGTCGCTGCCCTCGGCGAGGTCGTCGCCGTCCTTGCGGCCGCGGGCGACCGACGCGGTCAGCTCCTGCAGGCCGGCGGCGGTCGCCTCGACGCCCTGGGTGACGTCGTGGGCGTTCGCCGCGCTCGCCGCCTGGGTCCGCGTCATCTCCTCGGCGGCGGCGGCGGTGGTGTCGATGCTGGCGGTGATCGCCTCGAGCGCGAGCCGGCTCTCCTCGAGCGCGGCCGCCTGCTCGGCGCCGCCGGAGGCCAGCCGCGTCGCCGCCTGCTCGAGCGAGGCGGTGCGGCCGGCGCTGGCGTGGAGCGAGCGGGCGATCCGCTCGAGCGGCGGGAGGGCGGCGTCCTGATCGCGGAGGTCGGGGCTAGGCATGGGTCGGCTCCTCGCGGATGACGCGGGCGATGTCCACCAGCAGGAACATGCGCTTCGCGACGGTGGCCACGGCCTTGACGAAGCCGTCGGCCTGGCGGTCGATCATCTCGGGCGGCTCCTGGAACTGATCGTCGGCGAGCCGCACCACCTCGCGCGCGCTGTCGACCAGCAGGCCGGCGATCCGGTTGCCGAGCTGGACGACGATGACGCGGTGGTCGAGGGCGCGCGGCACCGCCGGCAGGCCGAAGCGGGTGCGGAGGTCGACGACCGGCACCAGCCGCGAGCGCACCTGCACCAGCCCGGCGACGTACGGCGGCGCGCCCGGGATCGGCGTGGCGCCGTCGTACGACTCGAGGTGGAGGACCTGATCGGCCGGCACCACGTACTCGGCGTCGCCGACCCGGAAGCTGACGTGCAGCGCGGTCATCAGGCCCTCCTCGCGCGTGCGTCGAGGCGCGCGCCCAGCTCGGAGAGATCCAGCACCATCGTCGGCCGGCCGTCGCCGAGGTCGGTGGCGCCGGCGACGCCGGGGGCCTGGGCGAGCGGGTCGACGATCTGGCGGACGACGACCTCCTGGCGGCCGAGCATCCGGTCGACGGCGAACGCGAGCGGCAGGCCGTTGTGGCGGATGACGAGCGCCTTGCCGGCGCCGGCGCCGCCGCCGTCGAGGGCGAGCAGCGCGCCGAGCGAGACCAGCGGCACCGCCTGGCCGCGCCGCTCGATGAGCGTGATGCGCGCCGCGCCGCCGGCCAAATCAGGTGGCCGGGTGCCGGCGCCGGCGAGCTCGAGGATCTCCTCGACGTTGGCGGCGGGGACGACGAACGCCTGCGGCCCGCAGACGAACGAGAAGACGTCGATGATCGCGATCGTGAGCGGCACCCGGAGCTGGAAGGTCGTGCCGGCGCCCTGCGTGCTCTCGACGGCGAGCGCGCCGCCCAGCTCGCCGGAGACGATCCGGCGGACGATGTCCATGCCGAGGCCGCGGCCGCTGGTCTGGGTGGTGACGTCGCGGGTCGAGAAGCCGGGCGTGGTGAGGATGTCGAGCAGGTCGGCGTCGGTCTCGATCGGCCGGCCGGCGCGGCGCGCGATGGCGGCGCGGTCGATGCCGCGGCCGTCGTCGGTGACGGTCAGCTCGAGCTGGTTCGAGCCGAGCTCGCGGCAGCGCACGCGGAGGACGCCGACCCGGTCCTTGCCGTGCGCGACCCGCTCGTCGACCGGCTCGAGCGCGTGGTCGACGGCGTTGCGCACCAGGTGGACGAGCGCGGGCAGCAGCCGGTCGGCGACCGCCTTGTCGATCTCGGTCTCGCGCGCGTCGAGGTCGAGGCGGACCTCCTTGACGCCGGGCCGGATCAGGCTGCGCACCAGCAGCGACAGCGGCTCGAGCACCTCCGACAGGCGGACCAGCCGCACCCGCAGGATCGCGCGGCGGAGGTCGCGGACCTGGCGCGCCTGCTGGTCGGCGATCTCGCGCAGCACGCGGACGTCGACGCCGCGCTCGGCGAGGGCGGCGATCTCGCGGGTCAGCCGGTAGCGGCTGACGATGAGCTGCGAGAGCTGCTCCTGCAGGTCGTCGAGGCGCGACAGCTCGACGCGCACGACCGAGCGGCCGACCGCGCCGAGCGGCTCGGCGGCCTCCGCCGACGCGGCGGCGGGCGCGGCCTCGGCGGCGTC
>DASZXE010000195.1:0-4803 GCA_035546475.1 Kofleriaceae bacterium | reverse complement strand
CGCCGCCGGGGCCCGCGGGCGGCGGGCCGGCGTCGACGTCGACCGCCGCCGGGACGTCGGCTCGGCCCGGCTCGTACGCACCGGCGCCGCCAGCCGCGTCCTCCACGGGCGCGCCGGCCTCGTCGCCGGCCGCCTCGCCCGCCGCCGTCGCGCCGGTCGTCCCGACGTCTTCGTCCGCCGGCGCCTCGCCGTTCTCCGCCCCGCTCGCGCTCGGCGGCCTCGAGCTCCTGTCGATGCCGACCGGCTTCGACGTCCCGCTGCTCGACCTCGCATCGGCCGCCGCCGGCGATCCACCGCTGCACGCGCCGTCCGCGCAGTCGTCGACCGCGCCCGGCGCCTCCGACGTCACCGCCGATCGCCTGCCGTGGAGCGACCCCGCGCCCGCGCCGCGCACCACGATCTCGGGCGGCAGCCACGAGCTGGTGCCGACCGCGCGCCCCGCGCTCGGCCCGGTCTCCGGCGGCCCGCTCGATCCGCACCTCCTGCGCCGCGAGTTCCCCATCCTCGGCGAGCGCGTGCACGGCAAGCGGCTGGTCTGGCTCGACAACGCCGCCACCACCCAGAAGCCGCAGGCGGTGATCGATCGCCTCGCCTACTACTACCAGCACGAGAACTCGAACATCCACCGCGCGGCCCACACGCTCGCGGCGCGCGCGACCGACGCCTACGAGGCCGCGCGCGACACCGTCGCCCGCTTCATCGGCGCGCGCTCGAGCCGCGAGATCGTCTTCGTGCGCGGCACCACCGAGGGCATCAACCTCGTCGCGCAGTCGTGGGGGCGCGCCAACGTCGGCGAGGGCGACGAGATCCTGATCTCGTGGCTCGAGCACCACGCCAACATCGTGCCGTGGCAGCAGCTCTGCGCCGCCACCGGCGCGCGCCTCCGCGTCGCCCCCGTCGACGACACCGGCCAGATCATCGTCGAGCAGTACGCGCGCCTGCTCACGCCGGGCAAGACGAAGCTGGTCGCGTTCTCGCAGGTCTCGAACGCGCTCGGCACCATCACGCCGTCGGGCGAGATGATCGCGCTCGCCCATCGCGCGGGCGCCCGGGTCCTCCTCGACGGCGCGCAGTCGGTCTCGCACCTGCGCACCGACGTCGTCGCGCTCGACTGCGACTTCTTCGTCTTCAGCGGCCACAAGGTGTTCGCGCCGACCGGCATCGGCGCCGTCTACGGCAAGCGCGACCTGCTGGAGGCGACGCCGCCGTGGCAGGGCGGCGGCAACATGATCTCCGACGTCACGTTCGAGCACACGACGTTCCAGGGGCCGCCGGCCCGCTTCGAGGCCGGCACCGGCAACATCGCCGACGCGGTCGGCCTCGGCGCCGCGCTCGACTGGCTCGCGCGCATCGGCGTCGAGGTGGTCGGCGCCTACGAGCACGGCCTGCTCGAGTACGCGACCGAGCAGCTCCGCCACGTGCCCGGCCTGCGGATGATCGGCACCGCGCCGGAGAAGGCCGGCGTGCTGTCGTTCGTGCTCGCCGGCCAGCGCACCGAGGAGGTCGGCCACCGCCTCGACGAGCACGGCATCGCGGTGCGCTCGGGCCACCACTGCGCGCAGCCGATCCTGCGCCGCTTCGGCGTCGAGGCGACCGTGCGCGCGTCGCTCGCGCCGTACAACACCACCGACGACATCGACTGCCTGGTGCGCGCGCTGCACGAGCTGCAGGCGACGCGCGGCCACGGCGCCGGCGCCGATCGCCGCGCGCCGTCCGGCCCGCCCTCGAGCCCGTTCGACGACCCGTCGCCGTAGCGGCGCGGGCTACCGGCGGAATCCGAGCTGCCAGCCGCCGGACAGGGCCATGCGAGCGCCCGCGAAGTAGTGCTCGGGATCCTGGACCAGCTCGAGGAACTCCGGCGGCCGCTCGCCGCGAATCATCATCTCGTGCGTCTCGTGCGGGAGGACGAGCCGCTTGTGCGGGTCGACCCACAGGAACTGGTAGGTCGCCTCGTGGAGCTCGTAGCGCCAGCGGTCGTAGCTCGGGTCGTCGTACGCCGGCTGGTCGCCGACCGGGTTCTCGCGGCGCACACGGTAGCGCAGCCAGCGGCGGCCGACGTCCCACGCCACGATGTCGTCGCGCGTGGCCACCCGATCCTCGAGGATGAAGTAGGTCCACCACGTCCAGTCGGCGACGATCGACATGCCTCGACGATAGCGCGACCACCGCGTGCGGCGTGCGGCGAACGGCGGCCGCGACGAGGTGCGTGCTAGCGTAGCGACATGGTGCGCACGCTGTCGCCTCGCGAGGCCGAGGAGCTGATCGCCGCCGGCGGTGTCGACGTGATCGACGTCCGCGACCCGCGCGACTGGGCGTCGGGCCACCTGCCGGGCGCGCGCTCGCTGCCGCTCGACGAGCTGCGCGCCGATCCGCGCGGCAAGCTGCCCGCCGACAAGATCCTGTTCGCCTGCGCGCGCGGCATGCGCAGCATGACCGCCGCCGAGCTCGCCGAGGCGACCGGCAAGCACGACGTCTACAGCCTCGACGGCGGCATCCTCGCCTGGGCCGGCGCCGGCCTGCCGGTCGAGGTGCCGTCGGAGGCGGCGCCCGCGGCCAAGGCGGCCGCGCAGGAGACCGCCGACGCGGTCGCGACGAGCTGCGGCCTGCCCGAGCCCGGCCTCGAGTCGGTCGTCGGCAACAAGCTGCGCGAGCTGCGCAGCGAGCGCGGCCTCACCCTCGACGTCCTCGCCAAGCTCACCGGCCTCAGCCGCACGCTGCTCGGCCAGATCGAGCTGGGCAAGACCGCGCCGTCGGTCGGCGTCGTCTGGAAGCTCGCGCGCGCGTTCGACGTCCAGTTCTCGGCCTTGCTCGCGACCGCGGAGCCGACGGAGACGCACGTGCTGCGCGCGCGGGCGGCGCGGCGGCTGGTCAGCCCCGACGGCCGCTTCTCGTCGCGCGCGCTCTATCCGCTCGGCGAGAAGCCGGACGTCGAGTTCTACGAGCTCTACCTCGCGCCGCACAGCCGCGAGGACGCGCTGCCGCACCCGCGCGGCACCCGCGAGCACCTCGTCGTGACGTCAGGCCGCCTGGAGCTGGTCGTCGACGGCCAGCGCTTCGAGCTCGACAAGGGCGACGCCATCGTCTTCGGCGCCGACGTGCCGCACTCCTACGTCAACCTGACGAAGGAGGAGTGCTGGATGAACCTCGTCATGACGTACGGCCGCCCGGCCGCCGCCTCGTCCTGATCAGCCGCGCGGGCCGGCGGTGTTGCGGGGCGCCTGCGGGTTGACGACGATGCCGGTCAGGTTGGTGCCGGCGGCCTTGAGGACGTCGTTCTTGTCGAACCAGCTCCCGGTGAAGTCGCCGGAGACGCCCTGCTGGCCGCCGGTCGGCGACACGGTGTGCACCGAGTACTCGCCGTTCGAGTACCAGTTGTCGTTGGTGAAGACCGCGTGGGTGCCGCCGTAGAACATGACGCCGTAGACGCCGGTGCCGATGTTCGTGTGGGTCACGCTGATGGTGTCGTTGCCGTCGAAGTGCATCTCGCAGTGCGTGGTGTCGGTGCCGCCGGGATCGAGGCCGATCTGCGAGTACTGCACGTCGATGGTGCCGCCCTCCATCGTCAAGAGGTCGCCGCCGACGTGGGACATCTTGGTGTCGGTGACGGTCGCGGTGCCGCCGGTGCCGGTGTGGACGCCGCCGCCGGTGAGGACGACGTACGCCAGCTTGAGCTGGCCGCCGCCGTCGGCATAGAAGCCGCCGTGGAAGTTGCCCGACGGCTTGACGGTGATCTTGGCGGCGGCGGTGCCCTGGAGGTCGAGGACGCCGCGGACGAGGAAGCTGCCGGAGTCGGCGATGCGGACGACGCTGCCGGCCATCACGGTGACGGTGACGCCCGACGCGATCGTGGTGTTGCCGACGACGTCGATCGTGCCCGACCAGGTCGCCGACGCGCTGATGGTCCCCGAGACCTGCATCTCGCCCGGCGGGACCGGGGCGTCGATGTCGTCGGTGGCGCCGGCGTCGGGCTGGTCGCCGGGGCTGCCCGGGCCGTCGACCGAGCCGACGTTGCAGGCGACGAGGGGCAGGGCGAGCAGCAGGCCGGCGAACTTGTACATGGCGCGCATCCGAGCAAGCAGTATGCCGCAGTCGCGCGCCGTCAGGCTCGCGAGATCGTTCGGGTCGATCGCGTGGCCGGACCACGCCGAGCCGCGGGTGGGGGAGGACTCCCCTGCCCGGTGGGAGATCGAGTCCTCAGCAGGCTTGGCCAGAATGCCGCCTCGGGGGGCACCCCGAGCCCGATCTCCACCGGAACAACCCCGGGCCGCGCTGCGCTCGGGGCCTCACCAGGCGGGGACGAGGCGCGAGCGGGCGGTGATGGCGAGGGTGCCGACCGTGGCGCGGTCGGAGAGCAGCTCGAACGGCAGGGTGCGGCGCTGGCCGAGCGCGGTGATCGTCACGGTGCCGCGCACCGGGCCGGGGCGGGCGTCGCTGCGGCTGACCTCGACGAGGTAGTTGCCGCGCGGCAGCCGCTTGACGGCGAGCGCCTCGCGGTCGTCGGCGCGCTGATCGCGGATGGCGACGTCGGCGCGGCCGCCGAGCCACGAGATGCGCTTGCCCTGCGGCGTCACCAGCGCGAGGTCGAGGTCGTGGCCGGCGTCCCACGCGCCGTCGAGGACGAGGTCGCCGGCGACCGGCGGCGGCAGCGGCGCGGCGGTCGCCGCCTTCTCGGCCGCGGTGCGGAGCTGGTCGTCGCGGAGGCCGCGGACGATCAGCGCGGCGTCGTCGTCGCGGCCGAGCCCGCGCAGGCAGCGGAGCGCGGCGCCGGCGGCGCGCGGATCGGTCGTGCGGATCGACGCCAGC
>DASZXE010000194.1:0-5552 GCA_035546475.1 Kofleriaceae bacterium | reverse complement strand
GCTCGGGCCCGGCGAAGAAGCCCTCCGGCGCGAGGCCGCTCGCCCGCGCCCACGCGGTCGCCGCCGGCAGCTCCTCGGCGAGCGCCACCAGCGCGCGCGCCTGCCGGGTGGCGTCGGTCGCGTAGGCGCGGCGGTCCGGCTGCACCAGCCACGCGCGCTCGGTCTCGTCGACGTCGCAGCCGGCGAGCGCCTCCGCCGGCGCCGCGTAGACCGCGTCGCGAAACGCCGGGTCGAGCATCATCCGCACGACCGCGCGCTGCACGCCCGCCGCGCTCACCGCCAGCGCTCCGCGATCCGCGCGAAGCCGGCCTTCGCCGCGGCCAGCGGGTTGCGCTCGCACTCGAAGACCACCGCCTTCAGGTTCGGCGCCCGCGCGGCGACGTGGTCGAAGATCGTCCACGTCTCCGGCAGCACGCGCGGCACGTGGTCGTCGTCGACGAACCGGTAGCCGCCGACGTCGCGCTCGCTGCCGCCGGCGACGTGCAGCTCGACGACCCGGTCGAGCGGGAAGCCGTCGAGGCCGTCGAGCGGCGCCCGCCTCATCGCCCGCTGGTAGATCGCGAGGTGCGCGCAGTCGAGCAGCATGCCGGTGTCGGCGCGCTCGCAGACCCGCGCGAAGTAGTCGAGCAGCCCGAGGTCGCCGAGCCAGACCTGCCCGGGCGGGTTCTCCGGCAGCACCTCGCGGCCGGTCGCCTCGCGCAGACGCACGATGCCGGCGGCGGTCGCGTCGGCGAAGCCGCGGGTCAAGACCGGCGGCAAGAGCAGCATCTGGTTGCGGTCGCGCGCGCCGAAGTGCCACCAGCCGGCGTCGCCGCACAGCCACGCCGCGCCGATCGCGCGCGCGGTCGCGGCGACGTCCGCCATCCACGCCGGCTCGAGATCCTCCGGCTCGTCGAGGTTGACGTCGAGGAAGTGGTACGTGGTCGGCAGCCCGGCGTCGACCCAGCGGCGCGCGTGCGCGTCGAGCCCCTTCAGCAGCTCGACGCCGACCTCGAGGAAGCCGGCCCACTGCGGGTGCGCCGCCCGCAGCGCCGCGACGTCGAGCGCACCCTCGGCCTCGCCGGCGCCGTACTCGGTCGACACGCCGATCCCGAGCCGCGGCAGCGCCCGCACCCGCTCCGCGAACGGGCCCGTGGGGGCCGTGACCGGGTCGCTCATGGCGGTAAGGTACGTCGCATGACCGCCGTCGTCACCGGAGCAAGTCGCGGCCTCGGCCTCGGCCTCGTACGTCACCTCGCCGCCCGGGGCGACGTCCTCGCGGCCGCGCGCGACCCCGGCGGCGCGCGCGAGCTGGCCGAGCTCGCCGCCGCCTCGCACGGCAAGGTGCGCGTCCTCGCCTGCGACGTCGCCGACGACGACAGCGTGCGCCGCTTCGCCGCCGCGGTCGGCGACACCCCGGTCGACCTGCTCGTCAACAACGCCGGCGTCTACGGCGGCGACGAGCAGTCGGTGCGCGGCGTCGACTTCGAGGACGCCGTCCGCACCTTCCAGACCAACGCGCTCGGCCCGCTGCGGGTCGCCCTCGCGCTCCTGCCCAACCTGCGGCGCGCCCGCGGCGCGAAGATCGTCTCGCTGACGTCCGGCATGGGCTCGATCGCCGACAACACCAGCGGCGGCTTCTACGCCTACCGGATGTCGAAGGCCGCGCTCAACATGGCCGCCAGGGGCCTCGCCGTCGACCTCCGCAAGGACGGCATCATCAGCGTCGTCATCAACCCCGGCTGGGTGCAGACCGACATGGGCGGCGCCGGCGCCAGCATCGACATCGACACCTCCGTCACCAGCATGCTGCGCGAGATCGACGCGCTCACCCTCGCCGACACCGGCACCTTCCGCAACTGGCGCGGCGGCACCTTCGCCTGGTAGCGCCGCGCCCGCGGGGGGCCGCTACCTGATGACCGCGAGCCGCGGCGACCGCTTCGGCTTCGCCAGCACCGCGCCCGCGACCTTGAGCGCGACGTTCGACGCCAGCGTCATGAAGCTCTGCGCGATCGCCGAGTCGGGCGCCGCGATGACGATCGGCACGCCGGCGTCGCCGCCGAAGCGGATGCGGGTGTCGATCGGGATCTCGCCGAGGAACGTCGCGCCGCTCTCCTGCGCGAGCCGCTTGCCGCCGCCGTGGCTGAAGATCTCGTCGTGGTGTCCGCACGCCGGACACTTGTAGTAGGACATGTTCTCGACGATGCCGAGGATCGGGATCTCGACCTTCTCGAACATCGCGATCCCCTTCACGACGTCGATGATCGACACCTCCTGCGGCGTCGTCACCATCACCGCCCCCGCGATCGGGATGAGCTGCGACAGCGAGAGCTGGACGTCGCCGGTGCCGGGCGGCAGGTCGCAGACCAGGTAGTCGAGGTCGCTCCAGGCGACGTCGCCGAGGAACTGCTGGAGGAGCCGGTGCACCATCGGCCCGCGCCAGACGACCGCCTCGCCCTTGTCGACGAAGAAGCCGACCGAGATGACCTCGAGGCCGTGGTGGATGGCCGGCGTAATCTTCTTGTCCTCGGTGGTGCCCGGCGGCCGCTCCGGCGGGCCGAGCATGGTCGGGATCGACGGCCCGAAGACGTCCGCGTCGAGCAGCCCGACCCGCGCGCCGTGGCGCTGGAGCGCGAGCGCCAGGTTGGTGGCCACCGTCGACTTGCCGACGCCGCCCTTGCCGGCGGCGACCGCGATGACGTTCTTCGGCCCCTTGAGCAGCGCCTTGTCGCTCGGCGCCGGCAGGTGGGCGGTCACCACCTCGGGGACGACCGTCACCTTGCGCGCGCCGGCCGCCTGGAGCTCGGCCTCGATGCGGGCCGCCAGCTCGCGGCGCTGCGCCTGCGGGTAGGCGGCGGTCGGGATCTCGACCTTGACCAGCACGTCGTCGCCGGCGATCTCGCAGCCGGCGTAGATGCGGTAGTTGACGATGTCGTGGCCGAGCGCGGGGTCGATGACCCGGGCGAGCGCGTCCTTGACGGCGGTTTCGGAGAGGCTCATCGGAGGTGTCCCATCCTGTCCTTCTTGACCTCGAGGTAGTCGGCGGCGTGCGCGTGGGCCTCGACCCAGTGCGGCTCGTGAGCGGCCACCCGCACGCCGGCGGCAGCCAGCCCCTCGAGCTTGGCCGGGTTGTTGGTCATGAGCCGCACCGACGCGACGCCGAGGTCGCGCAGGATCGCCGCGGCGAGATCGTAGCTGCGGTGGTCGGCGTCGAAGCCGAGCCGAAGGTTGGCGTCGACGGTGTCGACCCCCTCGTCCTGCAGCGCGTACGCGCGCACCTTGTTGCCGAGGCCGATGCCGCGGCCCTCCTGCACCAGGTAGACGAGGACGCCGCGGCCCTCGGCGGCGATGCGGGCGAGCGCGGCGTCGAGCTGCGCGCGGCAGTCGCAGCGCTGGCTGCCGAGCACCTCGCCGGTGAAGCACGACGAGTGGACGCGGACGAGCACGTCCTCGCCGCTCGGGTCGCCCATCACCATGGCGACGTGCTCCTCGTGGGCGCCGCCGAGCGCCGTCCCCTCCGGCCCGGGCGCGGCGCCGGTGCGGTAGACGAAGAGCGCGAACTCCCCGTGCGGCGTCGGCAGGCGGGCGCGGGCGTAGCGAACCAGGTCCATCGGTCCGGCGATGCATACACCGAGACGGGGTCCGCGCCCAGCCGAACCGCCGTCGGGGACGCGAAGGCGCCCCGCCCGCCCGAGCGGCCCGAGCGGCGAGATTGACATGCCTGCGTGGCGACCGTAGGTTGGTGAGGACCATGGCGGTACGGAACGTCGTCGTGTGGCCCGATCCTCGGCTGCGGCAGCCGTCGCAGGCGGTGACCGATTTCGGGCCGGCGCTCAGGGCGCTGTACCAGGACCTCGTCGACTCGATGTACGCCGAGCGCGGCCTGGGCATCGCGGCCCTGCAGCTCGGCGATGCGCGAAGGGTCTTCATCGTCGAGCCGGAGCTGGCGGGCAAGGACAAGGACGCGCTGCCGGTCGCGTTCGTGAACCCCGAGGTGGTGTGGACGAGCGAGGAGACCCAGAAGTCCGACGAGGGCTGCCTGTCGTTCCCCGACATCTACATCCAGGTCGAGCGGCCGATGCGGGCGCGGGTCAAGGCCCAGGACCTCGACGGCAACTGGTTCGAGTGCGAGGGCGAGGGGCTGATGGCCCGCTGCCTGCTGCACGAGCACGATCACCTGACCGGCCGGCTGCTCGTCGACTTCGTCGGCCCGCTCAAGCGGCAGATGATCAAGCGCAAGCTCGAGAAGCAGGCCGCGCGCGACGCCGAGGCGTAGTGCCCGCCATCGGCGCCGTCTTCGTCACGGGGTCACGGGCCCCGGCGAGCAAGGCGAGCGGTCCGTCATGACCCCGGGACGTCCGGGGCCTCGTTCGTGGTTCGGGGTCCGTCCCCCCGGCTCCGCCGCGATCGGCTAGAAGGTGGACGTGCACACGACGGACGCGGTCTTCGTCAGGGGCCTCGAGTTCGAGGGAAACCACGGCTACACGGCGGCGGAGCGGCGAGGGACGCGCAGGTTCCGGGTGACGTTGACGCTCGAGCGCGACCTGTCGGCGGCGACGGCGAGCGACCGGCTGTCGGACACGATCGACTACTGGAAGGTCAGCGAGATCGTCGTGCGGCTGGGGACGTCGTCGACGTTCAAGCTGCTCGAGGCGCTGGCGGGCGCGATGGCGGCGGCGATCGCCGAGCTGTACCCGAACACCGCGATCACCGTCGAGCTCGACAAGCTCGCCCCGCCCTGCCCCGGCGTGCCGGCGTCGTGCGGCGTGCGCATCACCCGCCGGCCGGGCTGATCAGTCGTCGGTCGGAGTCGGCGGTGGCGGCTGGGCCTCGAGCGCGGCGGTCGCGCGCCTGCCGGGCCGCTCGAGCTTCGGCACGAGCTGGCGGAGCTGCCACAGGGCGAGCTCCACCCGCCGGGTCTGCTCGAGGAAGCGCCGCCGCAGCGACGCGGCCGCGACCGTCACCATGATGAGGAACGCCACCGACGCGCCGATCGCCGCCACCGACGTCGCGGGCTCGCGGAACTCCACCACCGTCGACGTCACCTGCAGCATGCCGCCGGTGACGACGGTCGTCGGGTCCAGCACGCCGAGCGCCTCGAGCGCGGCCGGCGCGACGAGGAAGACCGCGCCGATCACGATCGTCGGCCACAGCCAGGGCCGGCGCGCGGCGATCGCGAAGCCGACCGCGTTCATCGTGAACAGGGTCGGCGTCAGCACCATCGTGCCGGAGACGCGGCTCGCCAGCAGGATCGCCACGTTCGCGAGCAGGAACGTGCCGAAGAACATCACCGGGCCGGGCCGCGCGCGCGCGTGGGCGACCAGCATCGCCAGCGCGGTCGCCACCGTGCAGCCGACCCAGCCGAGCAGGGGCGCCACCCGCTTGATGCCCATCCACACCATGACGAGCGCGAGCGGCAGCCAGGCGAGGAAGATCCAGGTGCCGGCGGCGGCAAGCCGCAGGGCGGTCGCGTCCTCGGTCGCGGCGATCGCGCGCACGACCTCGTCGGGCAGGTTCGCCGGCGGCGACACCATCAGCTCGACGAGCGAGCGCTGGGCGTCGGCGTGGTCGGG
>DASZXE010000193.1:0-11803 GCA_035546475.1 Kofleriaceae bacterium | reverse complement strand
CTTGAGTCCCGGCGCGCGGAGGAGGATGGTCGGCGGATGGACCGCCGCCATTTCCTCCGCCTGTCGGGCACCTTCTTCGCCGTCGCCACCGTCGGCCGCTCGCTGGCCGCCTGCGGCGACGACGGCGGCAACAGCCAGCCGACCGGCCTCGTCGGCTACCCGCAGGGCCTCGCCTCCGGCGACCCGCGCGAGACGTCGGTCGTCCTCTGGACCCGCGCCGTCGACAACCGCGACGCCACCGCCGACGTCGCGCTCCGCCTCGACGTCGCCACCGACAGCGACTTCGCCGACGTCGTCGCCACCCAGGACGTCACCGCCACCGCCACCAGCGACCACACCGTCCGCGTCATCGTGTCGAGCCTCACCGCCGACACCCTCTACTACTACCGCTTCGTCGCCGGCGGCGACGTCATCAGCGGCCGCACCCGCACCGCGCCGGCCGCCGACGCCAACGTGCCGATCCGCCTCGCGTGGGTGAGCTGCCAGGACTACGGCGCCGGCCGCTACGACGCCTACAAGCTGCTCGTCGCCGAGGACCAGGCCCGCGCCGAGGCCGACCAGATCCGCTTCGTCCTCCACCTCGGCGACTGGATCTACGAGACCCGCGCCGACAGCTTCCAGACCGCGCTCGACGACAACCTGGAGCCGATCGCGCTCACCAACGCCGACGGCTCGCCGCGCGTCGTCCCGCCGTTCCCGTCGGGCGGCGGCACCGCCGCCGGCTCGAACTTCGCGCAGACCGTCGACGACTACCGCCACCTCTACAAGGTCTTCGGCTCCGATCCCGACGTGA
Organism: Kofleriaceae bacterium; assembly: GCA_035546475.1. Classification (GTDB taxonomy): domain Bacteria; phylum Myxococcota_A; class Polyangia; order Haliangiales; family Haliangiaceae; genus UBA2376. The sequence continues at coordinate 11,010 of DASZXE010000193.1, read as the reverse complement.
TGGCGGCCCGCGCCCGCTGGCCGTTCGTCCACACCTGGGACGATCACGAGGTCGCCAACGACTACTGGCAGTCGATGGCGAACTACGACAACGTCACCTCGCTCGACGAGCCGTCGCAGCCGCGCAAGCTCGCCGCCAGCCAGGCCTGGTTCGAGTACGTCCCGATGCAGCTCACCGGCGCGCCCGGCGTCACCGGCGTCACCCAGCACGCCCACGACTTCGCCACCGCGACCGTCGCGACCGCGCCGTTCACCGCGCCCGACGACACCAACTTCGTCACCGAGGCCAACAACGCCGCCGCGGTCGGCGCGATCACGATCTACCGCAGCCTGCGCTTCGGCCAGCACGTCGAGCTGATCGTCACCGACGAGCGCTCGTACCGGAGCGACCACGCCGTCCCCGAGGAGTTCTCCCACCTCAGCATCGAGTACCTCGACCCGCGCAACGTGCTGCCGGTCGACGACGTCACGATCATGGACGCCGGCCGCACCGCCAACGGCGGCAACCCGCCGGCCCAGGTCGGCATCAGCAGCATGCCCAACCCGCGGCGCGGCAGCCCGCCCGGCACCATGCTCGGCGCCCAGCAGAAGGCCTGGTGGAAGGACTCGATGAAGCAGTCGAGCGCCACCTGGAAGCTGTGGGCCAACGAGGTGCCGCTCATGCGGTTCTTCATCCCGAAGGGGCCGGTCGGCGGCCTCATCGTCGACCGGCTCATGGACGGCGACGCCTGGGACGGCTACCAGACCGAGCGCAACGAGCTCATGGCCTACCTGCGCGCCCAGCAGGTGAAGAACGTCGTGCTGCTGAGCGGCGACATCCACGCCCACTTCGCCGGCATCGTGATGGACGACTACACCGCGGCGACGCCGATGCCGGTCGCCGTCGAGCTCGCCGCCGCCGGCGTGTCGTCGAACTCCGAGTTCTCGTTCTACGAGGACGCCTCGCGCGGCAGCGGCGTGCCGGCCGACGTGCGGTCGCTCGTCACCTACGACGCCAGCGGCTCGGGCGGCCCGCGCTTCGTCGAGAACCTCAATCTGCTCTTGCTCCACGGCGCCGCGTCGGCGCGCACGATGGCGACGACGAACGACCTCGCGATGGCGCTCGCGGCGTCGGCGCCGCCGAACCCGCACCTGCGCTACGCCGACACCAACGCCCAGGGCTTCGGCGTCGCGCTGGTCAGCGCCGACAAGATCGACGCCGAGCTGGTCACCGTCGAGCGGCCGATCGGCAGCACCGCGGCGGTGAAGCGGCGCGCGGCCTTCTCGGTCGGCGCGAACGACCCGGGCGGCCTCACCGGGCCGGTGATCAGCGGCACCAAGCCGTTCCCGTTCACCTGAGCCTGACCGAAAGGACAGGCAGATCGCGCCCCACGGCGGCCGCGCGCGGGGCTAGCTTCGGCCCCATGACGATCACCGGGAAGCCCAGGCTCACGTACTTCGATGCACCCGTCAGCCGCGGCGAGGAGTGCCGGCTCGCGCTGCACCTCGCCGGCGTCGACTTCGAGGACCACCGGGTCAAGGCCGCCGACTGGCCGGCGCTCAAGCCGACGACGCCGTTCGGCAGCATGCCGGTCTTCGAGATCCCCGGCCATCCGCCGCTCGCGCAGGCCAACGCGATCCTCGTCCTCATCGGCCGCCGCCACGACCTGCACCCGAAGGACGACTTCGAGGCCGCGCGCCACGAGGCGATGATGGGCTACGTCGAGGACCTCCGGCACCACGTCAGCCCGACGCTCCGCATGGGCGAGCCGGAGAAGAAGGCGGCGCGCGAGGCGCTGGCCGCGGGCTACCTGCCGACCTGGGGCGCGAACGTCGAGAAGCAGCTCGGCGACGGGCCGTTCTTCGCCGGCGCCCGCCTGCACGTCGTCGATCTCAAGCTGCACATGGCGGTGCGCTGGTTCGCCGGCGGCAAGGTCGATCACATCCCGGCGACCGTCTTCGACGCCTTCCCGAAGCTGACCCGCCTCTACCAGGCCGTCCGCGAGCACGAGGGCGTCCGCGCCTGGTACGCCAAGTCCTGAGCCAGGAGGATCTGATGACCCCGCTGTACACCGCGAACGTCAACGCCGTCGGCGGCCGCGCCGGCCACGTGAAGAGCGACGACGGCACCCTCGACCTGCCGCTGTCGGTGCCGAAGGGCATGGGCGGCCCCGGCACCGAGCGCACGACCAACCCCGAGCAGCTCTTCGCCGGCGGCTACGCGGCCTGCTTCGGCGGCGCCGTCGGCCTGGTCGCGCGCATGCAGAAGCTCGACCTCGGCCCGCACGACATCACGGCCCAGGTGAGCATCGGCAAGGACGACGCCGGCGGCTACAAGCTCGCCGTCGAGCTGCGCGGCCACTTCCCGAACCTCGCGCGCGAGCAGGCCGAGGCGATCATGAAGGCCGCGCACGAGGTCTGCCCCTACTCGAAGGCGACCCGCGGCAACATCGACGTCACCCTCTCGGTCGCCTGAGCCGCCGCCGCCGCCGCCGCCGCAAGCCGCCGCGCCGCCGCCTACTGGCCGGTCTGCTTGCGGAACACCATGACGAACCGGTCGCTGGTGCCGCGCTTGTCGCCGGCCGCCATCGGCGACGCGTTCCAGTCGAGCGTGTCCTTCGGGTTCGCGTACATGTTGCTCGTCCGGTCGAGCACGAAGCCGGCCTTCTCGACCTCCGTCTGCACGAACTTTGGATCGATGCGGTGCAGGTCCTTGGCCGCCTGCTCGCCCGAGCCCGGCTTCGCCGTGTGGTCGATGATCGCGTAGAGGCCGCCCGGCTTCAGCGACTTCCAGATGGCGCTGTTCATCGCCGCGCGGTCGACGCCCATGCCGACCGTGTCGTGATAGACGAGGTTCGCGACGACCATGTCGAGGTCCTTGGCGTCGTCGGGGAGCGGCGCCGTCAGCGGCGTGTCGGCGCGGACGATCCACGGCATCTTCAGGCGGGCGAGCCGGTCGCTGAACGGCTTCTCCGCGAACTTCTGGAGGATCTCCGGCGTGTTCTGCGCGAAGACGGTGCCCTCGGGGCCGACCACGCGGGCGAGCAGCTCCGTCGTGTAGCCGCCGCCGGCGAGGATCTCCGCGACCTTCATGCCGCGGCCGATGCCCAGGAACGTGATCAGCTCGGCCGGGCGGCGGCCGGCGTCGAGCGCCTTGTCCTCGGCCGGCCGGTCGGCGGCGTCGACCGCCCCCTGCGGCGTCGTCGACGTCAGCACCGGCGGGAGCTGCGCGGCCGAGCCGGAGCCGGCGGCGGCCGCCGAGCCGGCCGACCCCGCGGAGCCGGCGGCCGAGCCCGCGCTCGAGCCCGCCGTCGAGCCCGAGCCGGCGCTGGCCGCGGGGGCCTTGTGATTCTTCTTGCCGCAGCCGCCGGCGCTCAGCGCGAGCGCGACCGCGAGGACGGAGGTGAACCGGAAGAAGCCTCTGACACGCATGGCCGCGTTCGTAGCACAGCCCCCGCGCGCTTGCCCGGCTACGGCGCCGCCGGCGCCAGCACCGCCTCCAGCCGCGCCAGCGCCTCCGCCACCCTCGGGGAAGGCCCGAGCAGGAACGCGTCCTTCAGCACGTAGACCCGGTGGTTCGCGACCGCAGGCACCGCCGACATCGGCGCCCACTCGCGCTGCGCCGCCGCCGGGTCGGCCGCGAACGACACGTCGAGGATGACGTCGGCGCCCGACCGCAGCACCTCCTCCGGCGACAGCTTCGGGTACCGCACCGACGACGCCGCCAGCGCGTTGGTCGCGCCGGTGATCGCCACCAGCTCGTCGAGCCAGCTCCCGCTCGCCGCCGCCACCATGCCGCCCAGCCCGCCCGCCTCTCGATCGATCACGATCAGCACCCGCAGCCCGCGCCCGCGCGCCCGCGCCCGCGCCGCCGCGATCGCCTGGTCGATGGCCTCCGCCCGCGCCGCCGCCTCCTCCTCTCGGCCGAGCCGCGCCCCCACCGCCGCGAACGCCGAGCGCAGGTCGGCCAGCCCGTGCATCGGCGCCTTCACCACGTCGATGCCCACGTCCCGCAGCGTCCCGATGATGTCGTCGTGGACGTCGTCGGCGATCACCACCTGCGGCCGCGCCCGCATGATCGCCTCCAGGTGCGGTTGCAGGAAGCTCCCCACCCGCGGCAGCGCGGCCACCTCCGGCGGGTAGGTCGAGTAGTCGTCCACCGCCACCAGCTTCCCGGCGTCGCCCAGCGCCGCCACCAGCTCCGTCGCGCTCGGCGTGAGCGTCACGATCCGCTCCACCGGCCCCGTCGTGACCGGCGCTCGACGCTTGCACCCGGCCCCCGCGATGACGATCAAGAAGAGGATCGCCGCGGCCGCCAGCGCCGCGCCAGACCCCCCCTTCGCCGGCCGCGCCGGACCCCCTCCGAGCGGCCCTCGGACCGGCCCCGAAAACCCCCCTTTCCACCGCGTCTCACGACCCGGGGCAATTTTTTTTACGAGGGAGATCTCTCCTTGACGCACTGCATTCACCGCGACGCTGAGCTTTCCACAGCCCTCTCCACAGCCCCCGTCAACGGCCCGTACTGTCAAACGTTTCGGCCTCGCCATCCACAGGATCCACCCACAATCCACACGACGCCTCACAGCTTGTCATGTGGGCACCCACACCATCCCTAGTAGGTCCGCCGCCCACGCCCCCCAAATCTAGTAGCTCTTTTCTTGCCCTCCCGCGAGACCGCGCGTAGAACCAACCTCCGCCGCGGCGTTGTGCGTCCGGCGTCACGTCTCCGCCACCCCATCACCCCATCCGGGGCGGCCGTCAGCAACCGAGCTTCGAGTAGCGACCAGCAGCGACCGAGCAGCGAGTTCGACATCGGGTAGTCGAGCCGGACGGCGAGTCGGCGATCTTCCAAGGGTTTCAGCGGTCTGGCCGCTGACGGACGCCCTACGTCCACCCTCGGGATCGGCCCCTCGCGTCCGCATCATCCCGCCGGAATCCCAGAGCCACCAGCGCAGGAGAGGGCCATGATCACCGAGGACAAGATGACCGACGAGGCACGGGACACCAAGAAGGCCAAGCGCGACGCGCGCCACACGCGGGTCATCCGCGATGCGCGCCCCGGTCTCGCCGTCGAGCGCTTCTTCACCCGGGAGGGTGCCGACCCGTTCGAGGAGGTCGAGTGGGAGCTGCGCGACGCGGTCATCAGCGGCGCCGACGGCAAGGTCTACTTCGAGCAGCGCCAGGTCGAGTTCCCGCGCACCTGGTCGCAGACCGCGACCAACGTGGTCGTCCAGAAGTACTTCCGCGGCACCCTCGGCACGCCCGGCCGCGAGCGCTCGGTCAAGCAGATGATCGGCCGCGTCGCCGACACCATCTACGGCTGGGGCAAGGCCGACGGCTACTTCAAGACCGCCAAGGACGCGCTCACCTTCCGCGACGAGCTCGTCCACCTGCTCCTCCAGCAGAAGATGGCCTTCAACTCGCCCGTCTGGTTCAACGTCGGCGTCGAGGCCGAGCCGCAGTGCTCGGCGTGCTTCATCAACTCCGTCGACGACTCGATGGCGTCGATCCTGACCCTCGCCAAGACCGAGGGCATGCTCTTCAAGTACGGCTCGGGCACCGGCTCGAACCTGTCGAAGCTGCGCAGCTCGCACGAGCACCTGAACGGCGGCGGCACCGCCTCGGGCCCGGTGTCGTTCATGCGCGGCTTCGACTCGTTCGCGGGCGCCATCAAGAGCGGCGGCAAGACCCGGCGCGCCGCCAAGATGGTCATCCTCAACGTCGACCACCCGGACGTCGTCGACTTCATCGACTCGAAGGCGCTCGAGGAGAAGAAGGCGTGGGCGCTCATCGACGCCGGCTACGACGGCGGCTTCAACGTCGCCGGCGGCGCGTACGACTCGGTCGGTTACCAGAACGCGAACCACTCGGTGCGCGTGACCGACGACTTCATGCAGGCCGTGCTGCGCGACGCCGAGTGGTCGACGCGCGCGGTGACCGACGGCCACACCGTCGACACGTTCCGCGCCCGCGACGTCATGCGCAAGATGGCCGACGCCGCCTGGATCTGCGGCGACCCCGGCATCCAGTACGACACGACGATCAACGACTGGCACCCGTGCATCAACACGGCCCGGATCAACGCGTCGAACCCGTGCAGCGAGTACATGTTCCTCGACGACTCGGCCTGCAACCTGGCGTCCTTGAACCTGATGAAGTTCAGGAACGCCGCCGGCGACTTCGACGTCGAGTCGTTCCGCCGGGCGGTCGACATCACCATCACCGCGATGGAGATCGTCGTCGACAACTCGCGGTACCCGACCCCGCAGATCGAGAAGAACTCGTGGGACTACCGGCCGCTCGGCCTCGGCTACGCGAACCTGGGCGCGCTGCTCATGTCGCGCGGCCTGCCGTACGACTCGGTCCCCGGCCGCGCGTACGCGGCGGCGATCACGGCGCTCATGTGCGGTGAGGCCTACCGCCAGTCGGCGCAGATCTCGGCCGACGCGACCGGCCCGTTCGCCGGCTATGACCGCAACGAGCAGCCGTTCATGCGCGTGATGCGCAAGCACCGCCAGGCGGTCGACCGCGTCGACGCGGCGCTGGTGCCGTACGACCTGATGGAGGCGTCGCGCCGCGTGTGGGACGAGGCGATCGCGGTCGGCGACAAGTACGGCTTCCGCAATGGCCAGGTGACGGTGCTGGCGCCGACCGGCACGATCGCGTTCCTGATGGACTGCGACACGACCGGCGTCGAGCCCGACATCGCGCTCGTCAAGTACAAGCGGCTCGTCGGCGGCGGCCTGCTGAAGATCGTCAATCAGACCGTGCCGGAGGCGCTGTCGCGGCTGGGCTACACGGCGAAGCAGATCGAGGCGATCGTCGATCACATCAACCAGCACGACACGATCGAGGGCGCGCCCGGCCTCGAGGCCGAGCACCTGCCGGTCTTCGACTGCGCCTTCCGCTCGTCGAACGGCACGCGCTCGATCCACTACATGGGCCACATCCGCATGATGTCGGCGGTCCAGCCGTTCCTCAGCGGCGCGATCTCGAAGACCGTCAACCTGCCCAACGACTGCACCGTCGAGGACATCGAGGACGCCTACATCCAAGCCTGGAAGCTGGGCCTGAAGGCGATCGCCGTCTACCGCGACGGCTGCAAGCGCACGCAGCCGCTGTCGACGAACCTCAAGCAGGCCACCTCGCAGGGCCGCTCCGAGGCGACCGACGCGTCGCTGTCCGCCGCCGCCTACGCCGCCTCGGCCGACGGCCTCGCCGCCGCGGCGCTGGCCGCCGACCCGGCCGCGGCGCTGGCCGCCCTCGCGCCCGACGAGCGCGCGCTGGTGCTCGCGCTGCGCGACAAGAAGACCCGGCCCGCCGGCCCGCCGATGGCGGTGCGCCACAAGCTCGCCGACGAGCGCGCGTCGTTCACCCACAAGTTCTCGATCGGCGGCCACGAGGGCTACATCACCGTCGGCCTCTACGCCGACGGCACGCCCGGCGAGATCTTCGTCCGCATGGCCAAGGAGGGCTCGGTCATCGCGGGCCTGATGGACAGCTTCGCCACGGCCATCTCGCTCGCGCTCCAGCACGGCGTGCCGCTGCCGCTCCTGTGCGAGAAGTTCAAGGGCACGCGGTTCGAGCCGTCGGGCTTCACGGGCAACCAGGAGATCCCGATCGCGACGTCGATCATGGACTACCTCTTCCGCTGGCTGGCCATCCGCTTCCCGGCCGACGGCGTCATCGTGGAGCGCCACCCCGCCGCCCAGCTCGCCCAGCTCGACCTCCCGCGCGTCCCGCTGCTCGCGAAGGACTTCGTCCCCTCGTCGTCCGCCACGACCGCCTCCTCGCTCCCCGCCATCCCCGTCGAGGTCAAGGACCGCGCCTGGGTCCAGGAAACCGACGCGCCCCCCTGCCACGAGTGCGGGACGTTGATGGTCCGCAACGGCGCCTGCCACAAGTGCCCCAACTGCGGCTCCACCAGCGGCTGCAGCTGACGTAGGCGCGGGCGGCGGCGGGCCGCGAGAGCGGCCGGGCGCGGGATACAAGATCGCCCCGACCATTGCCTGACGAGGGCGCCGGCTGACCCCGGCGCCCTTCTCGTTTGAGCACAACCGAGTCGCCGTCAGACCCTCAGGAAATACTCGCTCCATCGACAGGAGTAAGCGATGGCCTTCGACAACGATCGGCTGAACGACATCTACGACCGGACGGACGGGTTCTGTCACATCTGCGGCAAGAAGGTGGCCTGGTCGAACTACGGCGTATTCGGCGCTCGAGGGGCCTGGGAGGTCGAGCACTCGGTGCCGCGCGCCCGCGGCGGCACCGACCGTCTCAACAACCTGTACGCGGCCTGCATCCCCTGCAACCGCTCGAAGAGGGACGGTTCCACCAGGACTGCGCGCGGACGTCACGGACGACTCAGTGCCCCACTCAGCGCCTCACGTAAGCGCGCCGAGCGACGCAAGAGCGCCATCTGCGGAGCCATCATCGGCGGCGTCGGTGCCCGCCTCTTCGGCGCAACGCCTGAGCAGGCGCTGGCCGTCGCGGCCGCGAGCGCCTACGTCGGCCACAAGCGGGAGCCAGACCGTCAACGGCGTTGACGCCAGCGGGCACCCGCATACGACGTTCTAAGGTCTTCGTTGCGAAGCCGTGACCATGCGCATCTTCATCTGCTCGACCGCGTACGATCTCGCGGACGCTCGCGACCTGTGCGCCGAAGCATTGCGGCTTGCGGGACATGAACCGGTCCACCACGAGAGCCCCCTGTTCCCTCACCATTCCACTGTGCATTCACATGATCGCTGTCTGCTCGCGATAGCTGACTGTGACGCGCTCGCATGCATCGTCGATCGCAGGTATGGCGGCCGGTACGCCGGCGTGCTGCGCGCCGGTAGGCCGCCGATCATGCTCCAGAGTGGCGCGAAGAAGGGGGGACCATCAAGCATCGAATACGGCCCCGGGGATCTCTCCATCACCTGGACAGAAGTCTTAGAGGCTCGGGACCTGAACCTGCCGGTCATGACGTTCGCGCGTCAGAAGACTCTCGACGAATGGGAGCTTCGCAAGCGAAATCCACGACTCAAGTCTCTGCGAATGGTCCATGTCGCGGACCCTAAGCAGTACCCACTTTTTGACTTCCTCGCGTGGACGCAGCACCAACCGCGCGACAACTGGATCGATCGCTTCGCAAGCCTCACCGAACTTCGGGACCGTGTGGTCGCTTGGACCGCGTCCCTTTCGCCTCCTAGTGGAGGAGCGCGAGCAGATAATCTGCAATCCACGCCACCAGGCGCCGATGACGGAGCCGATCAGGTTGGCGCTCCGGGCGCGAGCCCGCCGCCATCGAGCATCGGGCCGAACACCGGGACCGCAGTGCTGATTGTGGCGGGCCAAACCGACGCGGTACTCGTCGACCGCGTAAGCCGTGCCCTCCGACTCCCGATTCGCTTCGACATCGTACCCGTTGGCGGGCGTCTCCCGCTGATGGGTAGCATGGCTTCACTCGCCTCGGGGTACGGAACAAAGTATGCTTCAGTAGTAATTCTTGTTGATGCGGAGACGGTTGACGAAGCTGCGGCAGAAGCAGAGTTGCAACGGATCCGGGATCAGGTCAAAGGGCTACCCAACACGTACGTCATGCTGGCCGTGCCGGACGCTGACCAGTGGATTTCCCTGCTGCTAGGCGAGGAACACAGGAAAGACCGCGGCCGCCTTCTCGACCGGCTTCGGGCGAGGGAATGGACGGAAGAAGATGTTAAACGCGTGGCCGCTCGCTCGCCCTCGTTTCGTGAGTACGTCGAGCTGCTGCGCAAGTTGGCGAAGAAGGGCAAGCGCGACCCGTCCATCGAGGAGGTCAGACAACTATTGATTCGCAGGGCAAAGGAAGCGATCGCAGAAGGGCGAAAGAGGAGCGGTGCCTCACAGCTCTCGATTCGCCTACAACTTGCGAGTTCGGCGGAGATTGAGGCGGCGCTAGCGCTTGAACGCGACGGCCAAGGAGAGACAGGGTCCGAGGACGGGCGCTGGTTCTTCGAGTACACGTGGAGGCTCTCGTCCTCGTAGTCTCGCAGAGATTGGAGCCTGCCTCGGCGCAGCGTCCAAGCCCTAGTATCCGCTGCACGAACCGCGCTCTGGCGTGACGGATGGAGCGGGCGCATCGTGACGGCCGATGGCTCACGACGAGCAGATGGCAGAAGCGGGTGGCGGTGGCAGGCGAGCGGCGAGAGGGCCGAGACGTTCAGCGCGCGCGAGGGCTTCGCGGCGAGCACGCTGCGATGGTGGTCGTCGAAGCTACGGCGCGAGAGCCGAGAGCCGGCGCAGGTCAGCATGCTCCAGCTCGTGCGAGTGCCGTCGGCGGAGCCGACATCGCCGGTGAGCGCGAGCCGGACCACGGTCGTGGTCGAACTGCTCGACGCACGTGCGCGCGTCACCATCGAGCCTGGCGTCGGCGCCGCCAAGCTGACGGGGGTGTTGACCGCGCTGGGGTGCGGAGCGCCGCGTGATCCGGCTGGCGTCGAGGTCTTCGTTCGGCTGGAGCCGATCGATCTACGGTGGAGCTTCGACCACCTGGTCGGGCTCGTGGCCGAGCGGCTCGGTCGTGACGCTCGGTCGCCCGCGCTGCCACTGTCTATCTATCTCCTACGCTTGCGCTCGCATCACGTCTTCGATGAACGCGACGAACCTTCGGAGCGACGCAATCTGGTGATCTTCCAACGGGTCCGGATCGAAGTGCATGACATCGTTTCGAATGCCTCGGATCGCGTGCAGCTCCTTTATGAAGATCTTCTTATCGATGGGGAGCTTCAGTTTCGCCCAGCCCTCCGGAGTCTGGAGCAGACGCTCGTACTCGCCGAAATTGAGATCCGACACGTCCTCAACGAGCCGCTCTGTATCGCTGGGATTCTTCGCCGCCTGTAGCTCGGAGGTATGGAAGCGGGGAGCGATGTGTTACGGGGCGCGCCTGTTGATGGCCAGCAAGGCCGGCTGGTTGATGGCCATCGCGGCGGTGCGCCGACCGCAGCATGACGGCGATGGGCATCGGCGAGGCGGTCGGGGCCCAGGCGCGAGACGTGATGGCCATCGGCGA
>DASZXE010000192.1:0-3517 GCA_035546475.1 Kofleriaceae bacterium | reverse complement strand
GGCCGCGGTCGCCGGCTCCGGCCGGGTGTCGTCGCCGAACCTCGCGCGGCCCGGCAGCGAGCGCGGCCCGCGGGTCGTCGAGCCGCCGCCGCGCAGCGGGCTGGTCGGCCGCGACGCCGCGCTGTCGGTGCTCGACGACGTCGTCCAGCGCGCGATCGACTTCTCCGCGCCGCAGCTCGTGACGATCGTCGGCCACCGCGGCACCGGCAAGACGCGGCTCATGGCCGAGCTCGACGGCCGGCTCGGCGGCCAGATCCGGGTCTTCAGCGGCCGCGCGATCAAGGAGCAGCCGTTCAGCGCGATCTCGACCGTGCTGTGCGACCGGCTCGGCGTGACGCCGGGCGCGCCCGACACCGCCGACCGCGTCGCCGAGGAGCTGGGCGCGATCTTCGCCGGCGACGCCACCGAGGCGATGTACTGCCTGTCCGGCTTCCTCGGGCTCGAGGCGCCGGCGACGTCGTTCCTGCTCATGCTGGCCGACCGCCCGCGCCAGCGCGACGAGCTGGCCCGCGTCGTGCTGCGCCGCCTCTTCGAGCTCGACGCCGCGCGCGGACCGAGCGTGCTGCTGCTCGACGATCTGCAGGACGCCGACGACGCGTCGCTCGCGATCCTGTCGGAGCTGGCGTCGAGCCTGGGCGGCACGCCGATCGCGATCGTCAGCGCGACCCGGCCCGAGATGCTGGTGCGCTGCCCGTCGTGGGGGCAGGGCGCGGTCGATCACGAGCGGATCGACCTGCGCAACCTCGAGCCCGACGACGCCGAGACGATGTTCGTCAGCCTGATGACCCGCTGCGGGAAGATCCCCGACGACCTCATCGACTACGCGATCGAGGTCACCGGCGGCAACCCGCAGTTCCTCGACCAGCTCGTGCGGCTGTTCCTCACCAACGGCAGCATCGAGACCGGCGGCGCGCAGTGGCGGCTCGATGTCGATCGCGCGCTCGCCACCGAGCTGCCGATCAACGTCGAGGAGGCGATCGCCGCCCGCATCGCCGACCTCGAGCTCGAGGAGCGCGAGCTGCTCGAGAAGGGGGCGGTGTTCGGCAACGTCTTCTGGCTGTCGGCGCTGGTCGCGATGACGCGGCTCGAGCACCCGGTCGCGCACGGCGGCGAGCCGCTCGCGCTCGAGTGGGACGACGGCGAGGGGCTGCGCCGGCGGATGACCGACGTGGTGACCGCGCTCGCCGAGGCCGACTACCTGCTCGTGCTCGACGAGGCCGACTCGACGATGCCGGGCGACATCGAGATCGTCTTCAAGCACAACCTCGAGCGCGACCTGGTCGTCAAGGCGACCGAGGCCGGCCGCGCGGCGCGCTACCACCTGACCGCGGCGCAGTGGCTGGAGACCCGGCTGACGGACAAGAACGACGAGCAGCTCGAGTTCCTCACCGGGCTCTACGAGCGCGGCGGCGACCGGCGGCGCGCCGGCCGCTTCTACCTGCTGGGCGGCGACCGGGCGCGCGCGCGCCACGCGCTCGACGAGGCGCGCACGCTGTACGAGCGCGGGCTCGAGGCGATCGGCGACGACCAGGCGCCGGTGCGGCTGGAGGCGCTGCACAACCTCGGCGACGTCCTCGACGCCAGCGGCGAGACCGACGCGGCGCTCGCCCGCTTCGGCGAGATGCTCGAGCTGGCGTGGCAGTTCGACAACCGCGCGAAGGCGGGCGCGGCGCACGGGCGGATCGCGCGCGTGCTGCGGCGGCAGGGCAGGTTCGACCAGGCGATGGCCCACCTGTCGCGGGCGCGCGAGCTGTTCACCCGCGCGCACGACGACCGCGGCATCGCGTCGACCGTCGACGACATGGGCCGCGTGCACTGGCTGCGCGGCTCGTACGCGCAGGCGGCCGAGTTCCACCGGCAGGCGCTCGGGCTGCGGCGGACGATCGGCGACCGCCGGTCGATCGCGCTGTCGATGGCGAACCTCGGCCGCGTGCTGTTCGACGCCGGCAGCTACGTGCCGGCGCTGATCCAGATGCGCGAGGCGCTCGACCTCCGCCGCGACATCGACGATCGCCGCGGCATCGCGCTGTCGTTGTGCGACCTCGCCGCGCTCTACTCGGCCGGCGGCAACCAGGCGCTCGCCGGCCAGTTGCTCGCCGAGGGGCAGGCGGTCGCGGCGGCGATCGGCGATCGCCAGGCGCAGGCGGAGGTGGCGTCGCGGCGGGCCGAGTACCTGACGTCGACCGGGCAGCCGGCGCAGGCGCTCGCCGAGCTGGCGGCGGCGAAGGAGCGGGCGCGCGGCACCGGCGATCGGGTCGGGCTGGCGGACGCCCACCGGCGCGCCGCCGATGCCGAGCTGGCGCGCGGCGACCTGGTGGCGGCGGAGCGCGAGGCGCGCTCGGCCCTGCAGCTCGCGGAGAGCGTCGGCGTGCGGGTGCAGCTCGGGACCGCGCTGCGGTCGCAGGCGGCGGTGGCGCTCGCCCGCGGCGAGCTGCCGGGCGCCGACGAGCTGTTCCGCCGCGCGATCGAGATCCTGGCGGCGACCGGCAACGAGCTGGAGCTGGCGCGCACGTACCACGGCTTCGCCGAGCTGCGGCTGCGGCGCGGCGAGGCGAGCGAGGCGTCGACGCTCCACCAGCGGGTGACCGAGGTGATCGGCCGCGTGCAGTCGGCGGCCGCGACCGAATGACCGGCGGGGCCGGCGTGGGGGAGGCGACGGCGTCGGAGGAAGCGCTGCTCGAGCGGCTCGATCGCTCGGTGCCGCCGGCGGTGCGCGACGTCTGCCGCGTGCTCTCGGCGGCGGGGCACCAGGCGATCGCCGTCGGCGGCGCGGTGCGCGACGCGCTGCTCGGGCGGCCGGCGGAGGACTGGGACGTCGCGACGTCGGCGCACCCCGACGAGGTCGTGCGGCTGTTCCCGCGGACGATCCCGACCGGCATGGCGCACGGCACGGTGACCGTGATGGCGGGGCGGGGCGACGGCCGCCACGCCGTCGAGGTGACGACCTTCCGCGGCGAGGGCGCGTACGACGACGCGCGGCGGCCGTCGAGCGTGACGTTCGGCGTGCCGCTCGTCGAGGACCTCGCGCGGCGCGACCTGGTCGTCAACGCGATCGCCTACGATCCGATCGCGCGGGTCGTCCACGATCCGTTCGACGGGCGCGGCGACCTGGCGGCGCGGCGGCTGCGCGCGGTCGGCGATCCGGTGGCCCGGTTCACCGAGGACGGCCTGCGGGTGATGCGGGCGATCCGGTTCGCGGCGACGCTCGAGTTCGAGCTGGACCGCGACACCGAGGCGGCGATCCCGGCGGCGCTGCCGTCCTTGGCGCGGGTGTCGCGCGAGCGGGTGAAGGTCGAGCTCGACAAGCTCCTGTCGGCGCGGGCGCCGGGCGCGTCGCTCGAGATCGCGCGGCGGACCGGCGTGCTCGACCTGGTCGTGCCCGAGGCGGTGGCGGGACTGGCGGCCGGGGCCGGCGGCGTGTCCGGTGCGCCGGACGATGCGGCGTGGCGCCGGCGGTGCGCGTGGATCGACGCCTTGCCGCGCGAAGACCGCGGCCTGCGGCTGGCGGCGCTGCTCG
>DASZXE010000191.1:0-7322 GCA_035546475.1 Kofleriaceae bacterium | reverse complement strand
CACGGCGCGAGTCGGTGTCGAACGCGTACGCCACGCCCTGGGTCATGCGCCCACGTTAGCGCCAACGCCGGTCCGTGGGCGCACGGTCGCGCAGTCTCAGAGGGTTGGCCAGAATGCCAACCCTCTCGTCGATCGATCGGCCTCGGGGGGAACCCCGAGCCCGATCTCCACGCGGAACAACCCCGGCCCGAGCTGCGCTCGGGGCCTCGGAGACCGTGGAGCGGGGCGCCACGCGAAGCTCTCGAGGCGTCGCGGCTCAGGCGTCCTCGTGCGACGCCGCCCACGCCGAGATGAGCTCGAAGTTGTCGACGATCCGCGAGTGGTAGTGGCCCCAGACGTTCGAGATCATCACCATCGAGCCGCGCGAGAGCTGCGGCGTGAGGTAGAGCGCGTAGTAGGTGGCGCCGGTGCCGTCCTCGACGTCGCCGACCGCGTCGAGCGGCTGGCCGCTCACCGGGCAGAGGAGCTGGCAGACGGTGCCGGGCGCGACGTCGGTGAAGCCCTCCTTGCGGCTGTCGCCGTGGATGGGCGACAGGTGGACGAGGCCGCGCCGGTCGCCGGCCTGCAGCACCACCGTCACCGCCGGGTGGCCGTCGAAGGTCACGCCGGAGATGCCGACCAGGTTGTCGCCGGCGGGGCCGTACGCCTGGGTCACGACCACGACGACCTCGTGCTCGCCCGACACGTCGACGTGCGGCTCGGCGACCGCCCTGTGCTTGCCGGTGATGCGCAGGTTCCTCCGGTCGATCGGATCCGCCATGGCTGGGGCGAGGTCGCCACGGCTGGCCCCCGCGCGCAAGCACGAAGCGGCCGCCGGCTCCCGGGCGCGCTGGGGGCCGCGTCACCAGGGGGCTGGGAGGCCCCCGGCCGCGCCAGAGGCCCCCGGCGCGCGTGGGCCCGCGAACGCTTGCATCGCGCCGACTTGCGGGGCTGGAAGTCGGGCAGGGACCTTGCATAATGGGGGCTCGCGATGCGCCTCGTCCGTCCTCCGCTCGCCCACGCCGCCATGGCGGCGGTGGCGCTCGCCGTGATCGCGCCGGCGGTCGGGCGGGCCGAGGCGGGCCGGGTCGTCGTGCTCAGCGTCCCCGGCGAGGGCGGCGGCGACTACGAGGACATCCTGGTCGACGCGCTGACCGACGACCACACCGTCATCGACTCGCGCGAGTACGAGGCCGCCGCCCGCCGCGCCGGCATCGAGGGCTACGATCCGGACCAGCTCGGCCAGGTCGCCCACGACCTCGACGCCGACGTCGTCCTCGACCCGGTGCTGGCCCACGACCGCCGCGCCAACGTGCTCACCGTCCGCATCCGCGACCGCGACGGCCGGCTGTGGCGGCGCATGACCGTCACGATCCAGGCCCGGCGGCTCGGCCGCGGCGGCATCCGCCAGCTCCGCGAGCGGCTCCTGTCGGAGATCGACACGCTGCTGGCCGAGGAGGCGCGCCGCGCGAGCGACACCCGCGGCCGCGCCGACGATCGCGACCGCGCGCGCGGCCGCGGCGACGACGGCGACGGCGACGACGACCGCCCGCTCGCCCGCGGCCACGATCGCGATCGCGTCGCCGCCCGCGACGATCGCGATGTCCGTGACGCCCGTGACGCCCGCGACGCCCGCGACCCGCGCGACGACGACGCCCTCGATCGCGAGAACCCGCTCGACGGCGGTCGCGCCGGCGACCCGGGCGACGACGGCCGCGCCGAGCGCAGCGTCCGCCGCCGCCACGCGCCCGCCCCCGATCCGCGCCGCGCGCCGTTCGTCATCGACGCCGGCCCGGCGGCGATGAACCGCAACCTGACCTTCACCGGCCAGACGTTCGATCAGATGCCCCGCGGCTACCACGGCGCGTTCGTGCCGGCCGCCCGCGTCTCCGGCGAGCTCTACCCGATCGGCTTCGCCAACCGGATGAGCCCGGCCGCCGGCCTCGGCCTCTACGGCGAGTACACGCGCGTCCTCAAGCTCACCACCCGCAGCACCGAGGCGGCGGAGATCGCGCTGCCGACCACGCAGGTGCAATGGGAGGTGGGCCTCCGCTTCCGCTACGCGTTCGGCAGCCGGCCGACCTACCCGTCGCTCGTGCTGTCGGTCGGCTACGGCCGCCGCCAGTTCATCGTCGACCGCACGCCGCTGTCGGGCCAGACGCTCGACCTCCCCGACGTGGACTACGAGGTCATCACGCCCGGCCTGAGCCTGCGCGTGCCGCTCGGCACCTCGCACCTCGCGCTGCTGGCGGCGGGCCGCTTCCTCGCCGTGCGCTCGGCCGGCGAGATCCAGAGCCCGAACGAGTACGGCGCCGCGACGCTCACCGGCCTCGACGCCGAGGCCGGCTTCGACGTCTCGATCACGCGCCAGCTCGTGCTGAAGGCCCGTGGCCAGCTCTCGCGCCTCGGCTACGACTTCACCGGCAACGGCGCGCAGACCCGCAACCGCGACATGGATCCGAGCGATCAGGACATCGCCGGGGCCGCCGATCAGTGGGTGTCGGCGTGGGCCAGCCTCGGCTTCGCGTTCTGAATCGCGTCGCCGGGTGGAAGCGCGGTGCGGATGCTACGTTCCGGCCGCCGTGACCCGATCCACCGACGTCCCGTCCTACCTCCGCCCCAGCGACGTCTTCGCGCCCCGCCACCTCGGCCCGCGCGACGCCGACGTGGCCGCGATGCTGGCGACCCTCGGCCACGCGAGCCTCGAGGAGCTGGTCGCGGCGACCATCCCCGCCAGCATCCGCCTCGAGCGCCCGCTCGACCTCGGCCCCGCGCTCGGCGAGCACGAGCTGCTCGAGGAGCTGCGCACCCTCGCCGGCGACAACCAGGTGCTCCGCTCGTTCATCGGGCAGGGCTACCACGACTGCATCACGCCCCCGGTCATCCAGCGCAACGTCCTCGAGAACCCCGGCTGGTACACCGCGTACACGCCGTACCAGGCCGAGATCTCGCAGGGCCGGCTCGAGGCGCTGCTCAACTTCCAGACGATGGTCACCGACCTGACCGGGCTGCCGCTCGCCAACGCGTCGCTGCTCGACGAGGCGACCGCCGCCGCCGAGGCGATGCACATGGCGGTCGGCGCCCACGATCACAAGCGCCGCGTCTTCTGGGCCGACGCCGACGCCCACCCGCAGACGCTCGCGGTCATGCGCACGCGCGCGGAGCCGCTCGGCATCGAGCTCCGGGTCGGCGACCGGGCGACGATCCTCGAGGCCGTGGGCCCCGACGTCGCCGGCGCGCTGCTGCAGTACCCGACCACCGACGGCCGCGTCGTCGACGATCGCGCGCTGATCGCCGCGCTCGAGGCGGCGGGCGGCCACGTCGTCGTCGCCACCGACCTGCTGGCGCTGACCTTGCTGACGCCGCCGGGCGAGCTCGGCGCCGACATCGCGATCGGCTCGAGCCAGCGGTTCGGCGTGCCGATGGGCTACGGCGGCCCGCACGCGGCGTTCCTGTCGTGTACCGACGCGTTCCGCCGGCTCATCCCCGGCCGCATCATCGGCGTCAGCAAGGACGCCGCCGGCCGGCCCGCCTACCGGCTGTCCCTGCAGACGCGCGAGCAGCACATCCGCCGCGAGCGGGCGACGTCGAACATCTGCACCGCCCAGGTGCTGCTCGCGGTGATGGCGTCGATGTACGCCGTCTACCACGGCCCCGACGGGCTCACCGCGATCGCGCGGCGCGTGCGCGGCTGGACCGGCGTCGTCGCCGACGGCCTCGCGCGGCTCGGCCACGCGCCGCGCGCCGGCGCCTGGTTCGACACGCTGCGCGTCGACCTCGACGCCCACACCCAGGCCGAGGTGCTGGCCCGCGCCGCCCTGCGCGGCCTCAACCTGCGCCGCTACCCCGACGGCGTCGGCATCGCCTGCGACGAGACGACCTCGGCGGAGGACGTCGCGCTCTTGCTCGAGGCGTTCGCGCCGGACGGCGAGCTGTCGTTCACGCTCGCCGAGCTGTACGCCGAGCCGCCGGCGTTGCCCGACGGCCTCGCCCGCACCTCGGCGTTCCTCACCCACGACGTCTTCCACCGCCACCGCTCCGAGCACGAGATGCTGCGCTACATCCGCAAGCTCGAGGCGCGCGACCTGTCCTTGACGACGTCGATGATCTCGCTCGGCTCCTGCACGATGAAGCTGAACGCCACCAGCGAGATGATCCCGGTGACCTGGTCCGAGTTCGGCCGCCTGCACCCGTACGCGCCGGTCGAGCAGACCGGCGGCTACCGGGCGATGTTCACCCAGCTCGAGCAGTGGCTCGCCGAGATCACCGGCTTCGCGGCGGTGTCGCTGCAGCCCAACTCGGGCGCGCAGGGCGAGTACGCCGGGCTGCTCGCGATCCGCGGTTATCACCACGCCCGCGGCGACGTCCACCGCGAGGTCTGCCTGATCCCGCAGAGCGCGCACGGCACCAACCCGGCGTCGGCGGTGCTGGCCGGCATGCAGGTCGTCGTGGTCGCCACCGCGACCGACGGCACCATCGACCTCGCCGACCTCGAGGCGAAGGCGACCGCGCACAAGGACCGGCTCGCCGCGATCATGGTGACGTACCCGTCGACCCACGGCGTCTTCGAGGAGGGCATCCGCGACCTGTGCGCGATCGTCCACGCCGCCGGCGGGCAGGTCTACCTCGACGGCGCGAACATGAACGCGCAGGTCGGCCTCTGCCGGCCCGGCGATTTCGGCGCCGACGTCTGTCACCTCAACCTGCACAAGACGTTCTGCATCCCGCACGGCGGCGGCGGGCCCGGCATGGGCCCGATCTGCGTCGCGGCCCACCTGGCGCCGTACCTGCCGGCCAGCCCGCTCGCCGGCCGCGCCGACGGCACCAGCGACGGCGCCGGCGCGGTGTCGGCGGCGCCGTTCGGCTCGTCGAGCATCCTGCCGATCTCGTTCGCGTACATCGCGATGATGGGCGGCGACGGCCTGCGCCGCGCGACCGAGCTCGCCATCCTCAACGCCAACTACATGGCGGCCCGGCTCGCGCCGCACTTCCCGGTCCTCTACAAGGGCGCGCACGGCCGGGTCGCGCACGAGTTCATCCTCGACTGCCGGCCGTTCAAGAAGTCGGCGGGCGTCGAGGCCGAGGACATCGCGAAGCGGCTCATGGACTACGGCTTCCACGCGCCGACGATGTCGTTCCCGGTGCCCGGCACGCTGATGATCGAGCCGACCGAGAGCGAGCCGCAGAGCGAGCTCGATCGCTTCTGCGACGCGCTCATCGCGATCCGCGGCGAGATCGCGGCGATCGAGGCGGGCACGATGGATCGGCTCAACAACCCGCTCAAGCACGCGCCGCACACCGCGGCGGCGGTGACCGCGTCGGTGTGGGACCGGCCGTACCCGCGCGAGCAGGCCGGCTTCCCCGCGCCGTGGCTGCGCGACCACAAGTACTGGCCGCCGGTCGCGCGCATCGACAACGCCTACGGCGACCGCAACCTCGTCTGCACCTGCCCGCCGCTGTCGGACTACTGAGGCCTCGCGCGGCCGACAGGCGCGGGCCGGCGGGGCTCCGTCGCCGGCGCGCCGATCCTCGTCAGGCGTCGAGCAGCTCGCGGATCCGCCGGGTCAGCGCCTCCGGCGTGAACGGCTTCTGCAGGAGCGCGGTGTCGGGGCCGTGCTCGAGGCCGCGCACCATCGTGTGGTCGGCGTAGCCGGACATGAAGAGGGCGCGCACGCCGGGCCAGCGCCGGCGGAGCTCGACCATCAAGGCCGGCGCCGACATGCCCGCCATGACGATGTTGGTCAGCACCAGCGCGAGCGCGCCGTCGTGGCGGCCGGCGACCTGCGCGGCGGCGGCGCCGTCGCGCGCGACCAGCACCCGGTAGCCGGCGCCGCCGAGCACGCGGGCGACCGTCGCCCGCACCCGGTCGTCGCCGTCGACGACGAGGAGGGTCTCGGTCCCGCGGTGGGCGCCGAGCGGCGCGTCGGGCGCGCGGCGTAGCGCGGCGTGGCCGTCGGGGCCGTCGTGGCCGTCGTGGCCGTCGTGGCCGTCGGGGCCGTCGGTGCCGTCGGTGCGCGGCAGGTAGACGCTCACGCTGGTGCCGAGGCCCGGCTCGCTCGACAGCCGGAGCTGGCCGCCGGCGCGGGTCACGATGTCGCGCACCGTCGACAGCCCGAGGCCGCTGCCGCCCGACGCCGCCCTGGTGGTGAAGAACGGCTCGAACGCGCGGTCGCGCGTGCGGGCGTCCATGCCGCAGCCGGTGTCGCTGACGGTGAGCGCGATGTGGCGCCCGCCCGCCTGGCCCGGCCCGGCGCCGTCGAGCTCGACGTTGCTCGCCGCCAGCGTGAGCGTGCCGCCGGTCGGCATCGCGTCGCGGGCGTTGACCGCCAGGTTCATGACGACCTGCTCGAGCTGCGCGACGTCGGCCCGCGCCACGCCGAGCTCGGGATCGATCTCGATCGCCAGCGTGATCTCCTTGCCGATCAGCCGGCGGATCATGCTCTCGAGGTCGTGCAGCACGGCGCCGACGTCGACGCTGGTCGGCTCGCCCGGCTCGCGCCGGCTGAAGGTCAGGAGCTGGCGCGCGAGCATCGCGCCCCGCTCGCCGGCCTTCTCGATCTCCTCGGCGTCGGCGCGGCGCGGGTCGTCGGCCTCGAGCGTCTCCATGAGGATGTGGCTGGTCGCCAGGATGACGGCGAGGATGTTGTTGAAGTCGTGGGCGACGCCGCCGGTGAGCCGGCCGATCGCGTCGAGCCGCTGGAGCTGCTGGACCTGGCGCTCGAGCTGGCGCCGCTCGCGCTCGGCGTCGGCGCGCCCGGCGGCGTGGGCGGCGTCGTCGACCGCGATCGCGAGCGCGATCTCGGTGGCGACGACCTGCATGAGCGCCAGGCTGTCGTCGGTGCACGGGCCGACCGCCGCGAACGCGATCACCAGCGCGCCGAGCACCCGGCCGCGCGCGCACAGCGGCACCAGCACGCCGCCGCCGGCGTCGAGCACGCGGAGGACGTCCTGGCCGCGCTCGCACGCCGCCAGGTCGCGCACCTGGCAGCCGGCGGCGAGCGCGTCGAGCGCGTCGCCCGAGCGCGCGAGCGTCGCCAGGCCGGGCGAGGTGCCGACCTGCGAGACCAGCGTCCAGCCGCGCTCCTGCCGGCGCAGCACGCCCCCGGCGCAGCCGCCGGTGAGGTCGGCCAGCATGTAGAGCGTCTCCTCGAGCGCGCGGGCGAGCTCCGGCCGGCGCGCCATCACCTGCGTCAGCCGGCGGATCGCGGCCGCCTGGCCGTCGTCCGGCGCGCGGGCCGCGCCGCGCAGGCAGTCCTCGACGCGATCGACGATCGCGTCGTGGCCCGCCGAGCGGTCGAGCAGCGCGTCGGCGCCGAGCGCGCGCGCGACCGCCGCGTTGCGCG
>DASZXE010000190.1:0-12139 GCA_035546475.1 Kofleriaceae bacterium | reverse complement strand
CGGCTACGTCGTCACCAGCGCGCGCGGCCACCGCCGCATGCTCGTCGAGCTGTTCGCGCCGATCGCCCCGCCCGGGGGCGCCGGCGACTGCGCCGCGCCGAAGCTGCTCGCGCACGCGCTCGCCCGCGGCCTCCGCCCGATCGCCCTCGCCGAGCTGTGGTGGGGCGCCCCGCCGTTCAGCGGCGCCCGCCACCACGGCGCCTTCTACCCGGCGTGCCGCGGCAAGTGCGGACCGATCCTCCCCCACCAGCTCGACGGCCTCGACGCCGACGTCGCGCCGGTGTTCGGCGCCGCGCCGGTCGCCGACGACGAGCCGCGCACGATCTTCGAGGACGCGCACCTCCTGGTCGTCGCCAAGCCGTGCGGCCTCCTCTCGGTGCCAGGCCGCAGCGGCCTGCTGCGCGACTCGGTGCAGAGCCGCCTGCGCCGCCGCCTGCCCGACGCGACCGGCCCGCTCGTCGTCCACCGCCTCGACCTCGACACCTCCGGCCTCCTGCTCGCGGCCAAGGACCTCGCCACCCACGCGGCGCTCCAGCGCCAGTTCGCGCGGCGCGAGCTGCGCAAGCGCTACGTCGCCTGGCTCGCCGGCGAGGTGCGCGGCGACCGCGGCACGATCGAGCTCGCGCTCCGCCCCGATCTCGACGATCGCCCGCGCCAGCTCCACGATCCGGTGCACGGCAAGGCGGCCGTCACCGACTGGCAGGTCGTCGCCCGCGCCGCCGATCGCACCCGCGTCGCGTTCACGCCGCACACCGGCCGCACGCACCAGCTCCGCCTGCACGCCGCGCACGAGCTCGGCCTCGCCGCCCCGATCGTCGGCGATCGCCTCTACGGCACCGACGCCGCCGACGAGCCGCGCCTGCTGCTCCACGCCGAGGCGCTGGGCTTCACCCACCCGCACACCGGCGCCGCGATCGAGCTGACCCTGCCCGCGCCGTTCTGATCGCGACGCGCGCGGTGGCGATCGCGTCCGCGGCTTGCCACACACCGCGTGGGCCCGCGGACACACGCCTCGCGACGTCGCGCGGATCGCGCTGGCGCGATCGTTGCTGCGCTGGCCGGCATGGCCCGCCGGATCTTCGCCCTCGTCGCCCTGGTCGTCGCGCTCGCGCTGCCGCGCGCGGCCGCCGCGGACGACGCCACCCGGTCGCAGTCCCCCTACTTCTTCGTCGAGGGCGCGGCCCCCGGCGTGGAGGCCCTGCCGCTCGAGAGCACACGCGCGGACGTCCACGTCAGCGGCGTCATCGCCGACGTCACCGTCACGCAGACCTATCGCAACGACGGTGATCTGACGATCAGCGCCCGCTATGTATTCCCGGCCTCGACCCGAGCGGCAGTCTACGGACTGACCATGAAGGTCGGCGCCCGCGTCATCGAGGCGCGCATCGAGGAGCGCGACGAGGCGCGCAAGATCTACGACGCCGCGAAGTCGGAGGGCAAGACCGCGTCGTTGCTCGAGGAAGACCGGCCCAACGTCTTCACCATGAACGTCGCCAACATCCTGCCCGGCGACCACATCGAGGTCGTCCTCCGCTACACGGAGCTGCTGGTGCCGACCGACGGCGTGTACGAGCTGGTCTATCCGACGGTGGTCGGGCCGCGCTACGCCGGCAGCAAGCTCGACCCGACCGCGGCGATCCCGCGCTTCGTCGCCTCGCCGTACACCCACGCCGGCACCGATCCGACGTACGCGTTCGACATCGGCGTGACGATCGCGGCCGGCATGCCGATCGCGTCGGTCGACTCGCCGTCGCACGCGATCGCGACCGCGTTCGCCGCCGGCAACACCGCCGCCACGGTCGCCCTCGACCACGGCGCCGCCACCGGCAACAAGGACTTCGTCCTCCGCTACCGCCTCGCCGGCGACGCGATCACGCCCGGCCTGCTGCTCTACCCGGGCAAGACGGAGAACTTCTTCCTGCTGATGCTGCAGCCGCCGAAGCGCCCGCCGATCGAGCTGGTGCCGCCGCGCGAGTACGTCTTCATCCTCGACGTCTCCGGCTCGATGGCCGGCTTCCCGCTCGACACCGCGAAGGCGCTGATGCGCGACCTGCTCGGCCGCCTGCGGCCGACCGATCGCTTCGACGTGCTGCTGTTCGCCGGCGACTC
This sequence comes from Kofleriaceae bacterium, assembly GCA_035546475.1. GTDB lineage: Bacteria > Myxococcota_A > Polyangia > Haliangiales > Haliangiaceae > UBA2376. Next base: position 10,030 of record DASZXE010000190.1, on the reverse strand, counting down.
GCGCCTCTACCACGACACGTCGGTCGCCGCCGACGCCGCCTCGATCGCCGGCGCGACCGCGTTCGTCGACGGCACCGACGGCGGCGGCGGCACCGAGCTCCTGCCGGCGCTGCAGCGCGCGATGGCGATCCCGCGGGCCGGCGACGGCGTGTCGCGCACGTTCGTCGTCGTCACCGACGGCTACATCTCCGAGGAGGCGGCGATGTTCGACCAGGTCCGCACCCACCTCGACGACGCCAACGTCTTCGCGTTCGGCATCGGCAGCGCGGTGAACCGCCACCTCATCGAGGGGATCGCGAAGGCGGGCCAGGGCGAGCCGTTCGTCGTCCTGCGCGACAAGGACGCGGCCGACGCCGCGGCGCGCTTCCGCGCCTACGTCGAGTCGCCGGTGCTGACGCACGTGAAGGTCGGCTTCGCCGGCTTCGACGCCTACGACGTCGAGCCGCCGAGCATCCCCGACGTGTTCGCCGATCGCCCGGTCGTCGTCTTCGGCAAGTACCGCGGCGCGGCGGCCGGCACGGTGTCGCTGACCGGCGTCTCGGGCCGCGGGCGCTACGCGACGACCGTCGACGTCAGCAAGGTCGCGCCGGATCCGGCGAACGCCGCGCTGTCGTACCTGTGGGCGCGCGCGAAGGTGAGCGAGCTGTCCGACTTCGCGGAGGGCGACGCCCACAAGGCCGACGTGACCGCGCTCGGCCTCGCCTACAACCTGCTCACGAAGTACACGTCGTTCGTCGCCGTCGAGGAGGTCGTGCGGCCGGTCGGCGACTCGGCCGATGTCGACCAGCCGCTGCCGATGCCGGCCGGCGTCAGCGACCTCGCGGTCGGCGATGCGGGCGACGAGGTCGGCGCCGAGCCGGAGCTGCTCGTGCTCGTCGCGCTCGCCGGCCTCGCCGGGCTCCTCTGGCTGCGCCGCACTCGCGCGCGGGCCTCGGTGTGACGATGCGGGCGCGGATCGATCGGCACCGGGGCGTCGCGCTCGCGATCGCGGCCGCCGTGATCATCGCCGGCAAGGTGGCCTACCGCCACGCGTCGGCCGACGAGCTGCGCTGGATCCTCGCGCCGACCGCGCGGCTGGTCGGGTGGGTGACCGGCGCCCGCTTCGTCTACGAGCCCGGCGCCGGCTACGTCGATCACGGCCTCGGCTTCGTCATCGCGCCGGTCTGCGCGGGCCTCCACTTCGCGCTCGCCGGGTTCCTCGCGCTCACGCTCGGCTGGTTGCCGGCGATGACCTCGGCCCGCGCGGTCGCCACGCGGCTCGCCGGTGCGGCCGCGCTCGCGCTCGCCGCCACGCCGATCGTCAACGGTGCCCGCATCGCGCTCGCGGTCCTGCTGCGCCGCGGGACGATCTCGGCCGGCGACGTCGATCCGGCGACGCTGCACGAGGACCTCGGCGTCGCCGTCTACCTCGGCGGCCTCTGCCTGCTGTGCGCGCTCGTCCGCACCGTCGAAGCACGCCGCGCCCGGGCCCGCGCGGCGGCAGGAGGCGGCGATGTCCTCGTCGGCTGACCGCCTCGCGCGGCTGCGCTGGCTGGTGGCGCCGCTCGCCGCCTACCTCGTCATCACGCTCGTCCTGCCGGTCGCGAACGGCGCCGCCGGCCGCGCCGACTTCGCCCGCCACGCCGCCCGCATCCTCGCCGGCTGCCTCGCCGCGATCGCGCTGGTGGCGCTCGCGCAGGCCGCCGGGCGCGCGGCGCGGCATCGTCGAGCCCGCGCGCCCTCACTCGGCGGACCGCAGCGATCCGTCGGGCTCGATCTCGGCGAAGAAGACCTCGCGCATCGCCGTCGGTAGCGCGCCGACCCGCAGCACCTCGACGAGCGTGCGGACGTCCTCGTTGTGGCCGAACGGCTGGTCGCGGCCGAGGTCGATCGTCAGCCGCCCGTCGGTCAGTGGCGCGCCGAGCACCGGCGCGTCCTGCACGACGCCGTCGATCACGATGGCGAGGCGCTTGCCGACCGCCGGCGCCGTCAGGGCCGCCAGCGCAGCCCGGCCGTGCGCATCGAAGGCGACGCGGAGCTCGCGCCGGCCGTCGTTGCGAACGCGGGCGGCTGCCCCACGGATCGTCGCACCGCTCATCGTCGGGCTGCGCGCGAGGTCGTACGTCCGCCAGACCGGCTGGGTGCCGGGGTCGGTCAGGAGGCCATAGCCGAGCTCGTGATCGGCATCGAGCCCGAGCGGCGCCGGCAGCTCGCCGAGCGCGCCGACGTACCGCGCGAGCACGGCACGCCCGCGCACCTGGCAGTTCACGTAGCCGCCGACGACCGCCGCGTCGCGGTACCAGCAGCCGAGCTGCTTCGCCTCCTCGAGCGGCAGGTGGGCGTCGCGGTCCATCGCGACGAGGAAGCGGTCGACGGCGTGGGTGCCGTCGGGCCGACGCCAGCGGTCGAGCGCGACGTCGATGCGGTCGTCGATCGCGTAGGCGCGACGGCACCGTTCGCCGCGTGGACATGGTCGGCGATCGCGGCCATCGCCGGGTCCGCGTCGTCGACGATCCGCAGCTCCAGCGCGCCGGTGCGCGTCACGAGAGCCTGCAGCGTATCCAGCGCCTCGCTGCTCATCGCCGGCAACTCGACGAGGAGCCGCTCGCCCTCGGTCCGCACCACGACGCCGCGGATGCCGTGACGGCGCACCCGCTCGCGCACGACCGCCGCCTGGCGCGCCAGCAGCGCCGCCCGCGCGGTCGGATCCGCCGCGCGATCGAGATCGACCTCGTAGCCGATCCGGGCCACGAGCGTCGGCTCCCGATGACACGCGGCTGCCGCCACGACGATGACGGCGACTGCGGCGAGCGCGCGCACCATGCGCGCATCCTACCCGGAGTCGGTGCGGCGGTCGGCGCTCAGGCCGCGCGGCGAAGCTCGTCGGCGAAGATGCGCGCGCGCCGGAGGCCGAGCGAGACCGGCTCGCCGACGCGCAGGCCGAGGGCGGCGGCGCGCTCGCGATCGAGCTCGGCGCACAGCGGGCCGAGCGCGCCGGCGTCGAGCTCCACCCGCAGCGCCGCGCCGAGCGGCGTCAACCGGACGATCTGCGCCGGCAGCCGGTCGGCCGCCGCGCCGGGCGCGACGTCCAGCTCGTGCGGCCGCACGTAGACGCGCGCCGCCCGCTCGGCGCCGCCATGGTCCGGCGCGTCGATCGCCAGCCCGCCGACGAGCGCGCGGCCGTGGCCGACGGTGCCGCGCAGCACGTTCACCTGGCCGAGGAAGCGCAGCACGAAGTCGGACGCCGGATGATCGAAGACGTCGGCCGGCGAGCCGACCTGCTCGACGCGCCCGTGGTCCATGATGACGACCTGGTCGGCCACCTCGAACGCCTCCTCCTGATCGTGGGTGACGAAGACGGTCGTGACGTCCATCTCGTCGTGCAGGCGGCGCAGCCAGCGGCGCAGCTCCTGGCGGACCTGGGCGTCGAGCGCACCGAACGGCTCGTCGAGCAAGAGGATGCGCGGCGCCGCCGCCAGCGCGCGGGCGAGCGCGACCCGCTGGCGCTGGCCGCCCGAGAGCTGCGACGGCATCCGGCGGCCGAGCCCGTCGAGCTGGACCAGCCGCAGCAGCTCGCCGACCCGCGCCTCGACCTCCGCGCGCGGGCGGCGCCGCACGCGCAGCGCGAACGCCACGTTCTCGAAGACGTCGAGGTGGCGGAACAGGGCGTAGTGCTGGAAGACGAGGCCGACGTTGCGCTCGCGCGCGGGCCGGCCGAGCAGGTCGTCGCCGTCGTGGACGACCTGTCCGGTGTCCGGACGCTCGAGCCCGGCGAGGATGCGCAGGAGCGTCGTCTTGCCCGAGCCGGACGGGCCGAGCAAGGCGACCAGCGCGCGCCGCGGGATCTCGACGGAGACCCGGTCGAGAGCGACGAAGTCGCCGAAGCGCTTGCCGACGTCGGTGACGGTGATGGTCATGGCACCAGGGCTCCCGGCGCGCGGGCACGCGCCTCGATGATCCGCCGCGCGGCCAGCGTCGCGATCGCGATCAGCAGCAGCAACGACGACAGCGCGAACGCGGCGGCGTAGTGGTACTCGTCGTAGAGGATCTCGACGTGCAGCGGGATCGTGTTCGTGCGGCCGCGGATGTGGCCCGACACCACCGACACCGCGCCGAACTCGCCGACCGCGCGCGCGGTGCAGAGGATGACGCCGTAGGCGAGGCCCCAGCGGATCTTCGGCAGCGTGACGCGGACGAACGTCTGCCAGCCGGTCGCGCCGAGGACGAGCGCGGCCTCCTCCTCGTCGGCGCCCTGCGCCTCCATCACCGGGATCAGCTCGCGCGCGACGAACGGGAACGTGACGAAGACGGTCGCCAGCACGATGCCGGGCACCGCGAAGACGACCTTCAGGTGGTGCGCCGCGAGCCACGGCCCGGCGACGCCGCGCGCGCCGTAGAGGAGGACGAAGACGAGGCCGGCGATCACCGGCGACACCGCGAACGGCAGGTCGATCAGCGTGACCAGCAGCGCGCGCCCGCGGAAGCGGAACCGCGCGATCGCCCACGCGGCGGCGAGGCCGAAGATCAGGTTGAGCGGGACGGCGACGAGCGCGACCAGGGCGGTGAGCCGGATCGCGGCGACCGCGGCCGGATCGTCGACGATCGCGGCCCAGAAGACGTGCAGCCCGTCGGCCAGCGCGTGGTGGAGGACGAGCGCGACCGGGACGGCGACGAACAGGCCGACGAAGCCGACGGCGATGCCGATGAGCAGCCGCCGCACCCACGCCGGCTCGGTCGGGGCCCCGCTCACGCCGCCACCGTCCGCCGCCGGCTCCACGCCTGCAGCAGGTTGATGACCAGCAGCAGGCCGAACGACACCACCAGCATCACGACCGCCAGCGCCGTCGCGCCGGCGACGTCGTAGTTCTCGAGCCGCGTCATGATCAGGAGCGGCGTGATCTCCGTCCGCATCGGCCGGTTGCCGGCGATGAAGACGACCGAGCCGTACTCGCCGATCGCCCGCGCGAACGCGAGCGCGAAGCCGGTGATCGCCGCCGGCGCCACCGCCGGCGCGAGGACCCGCACCACCGTCTGCCAGCGGCCGGCGCCGAGCACCGCCGCCGCCTCCTCCAGCTCCGGCTCGAGATCGGCGAGCACCGGCTGCACGGTGCGCACGACGAACGGCAGCCCGATGAAGACCAGCGCGAGCGCGATGCCGATCGGCGTGTAGACGACCGTGATCCCGAGCCGGTGCAGCGGCCCGCCGATCCAGCCGCTCGGCGCCAGCAGGGCCGTCAGCGCCAGCCCCGACACCGCCGTCGGCAGCGCGAACGGCAGGTCGACCAGCGCGTCGACGAGCCACCGCCCGGGGAAGCGGTAGCGGACGAGCACCCAGGCGACGATCGTCCCCAGCACCAGGTTCACGCAGGCGCCGGCGAACGCGGCGCCGAACGTCAGCCGGTACGACGCCAGCGCGCGCCGCGACGTCGCCAGCCGCCAGAAGTCGCCGGCGCCGAGCGACGCGCTCTTCCACGCCAGCGCCGCCAGCGGGACGAGCACGATCAACGACAGCCACGTGATCGTCCAGCCGAGCGCGAGCCCGAAGCCGGGCAGCGGGTGGCGGCGCGCGCCCGACACGGCCGCCTACTCTCCCGGCTCGTAGATCTGATCGAACAGCCCGCCGTCGTCGAAGTGGGTGCGCTGCGCCTCGGCCCAGCTCCCCGCGACCTCGTCGATGGTGAAGAGCCGCAGCGCCGGGAACGCGCCGGCCGGCGCCGCCGACGGATCGCGCGGGCGGAAGTGGTGCGCCGCCGCGATCCGCTGCGCCTCCGGCGTGTAGAGGAACTCGAGGTACGCCGTCGCGACCGCGCGCGTGCCGCGGCGATCGACGACCTTGTCGACGACGGCGACCGGCGGCTCGGCGAGGATCGACGCTGGCGGCGTCACCAGCTCGACGGCGCCGCCGTGCTGCTCGACCGCGAGCTGCGCCTCGTCCTCCCACGCGAGCAGCACGTCGCCGATGCCGCGCTCGACGAACGTCGTCGTCGCCGCGCGCGCGCCCGAGTCGAGCACCGGCACGTGCCGGTACAGCTCGGCGACGAACGCCTTCGCCTGCTCCGGATCGCGGCCGTGCTGCTCGAGCGCCCAGCCCCACGCCGCCAGGTAGTTCCAGCGGGCGCCGCCCGACGTGCGCGGGTTCGGCGTGATCACGCGGACGCCCGGCTGCACCAGGTCGCCCCAGTCGTGGATGCCGCGCGGGTTGCCCTTGCGGACGAGGAACACGATCGTCGACGTGTACGGCGTCGCCCGGTCCGGCAGCCGGTCCTGCCAGCCGGGCGCGACCAGCCCCGCCTTCGCGAGCTGATCGATGTCCTGCGCGAGCGCGAGCGTGACGACATCGGCCTCGAGGCCGTCGAGCACCGCGCGCGCCTGCTTGCCGGAGCCGCCGTGCGACTGGTCGATCGTGACCTTCTGCCCCGTCCTCGCCTTCCACGCGGCGGCGAACGCGCCGTCGACGTCGGCGTACAGCTCGCGGGTCGGATCGTAGGAGACGTTCAGGATCCGGACGGTGCTGCCGCCGCCGCCGTCGTCGCCGTTGCACGCCGCGCCGCCGAGGGCGGCGAACGCGCCGGACACCGACGCCACGCACACGGCCAGGGCGAGGGACCTCATGCGCGCCAGCATCCGTTATAACGGATACGCTGTCAAGACGGATGCCCGTCCACGATGACGGACAGCGCACCTCGGCGCCGTGACAGACCGCCGCGCCGGCGTCGGCGCGCGCGGCGATGCACCGCACGGCGCGCCGGTGGCCATGCGTTACGGTGCCCTCGTCATGGCAACCCACGACGTCCTGATCATCGGCGGTGGCATCAGCGGGCTCGCGTTCGCATGGCACGCGGCGCGCGCCGGCCACCGCCCGAAGGTGCTCGAGGCCGGCCCGCGCCTGGGCGGCTGCCTCGACAGTCGCCGCGGCCCCGACGGCTACTGGTTCGAGCTGGGCGCGCACACGCTCTACAACTCGTACGGCGCGCTGCTGGAGATCGTGGAGGGCTGCCGCCCGCGCCCGTCGATCGTCGCCCGCGGCGACGCCCGCAAGCGGTTCGCCCGCCTCCGCGACGGCTCGCTGACGACGATGGGCCCGCTGTCGGTCTTCCGCCAGTTCAGCTTCCTCGAGCTCGCCACCAACGGACCGCGCGCGCTGTTCGGCAAGGACCAGCCGGGCGCGACGACCCGCGAGCACTTCAGCCGGCTCGTCGGCGCGCACAACTACGACGCGGTGCTCGGCCCGTTCCTGTCGGCGGTGCCGTCGCAGATCGTCGACGACTTCCCGGCCAGCGGCCCCGGCTCGCTGTTCAAGAAGCGCCCGCGCCGCAAGGACGTCATCAAGAGCTTCACGTTCGACGGCGGGCTCGGCGCGCTGCCGGCGGCGATCGCGCGCGAGGCCGGCGTCGAGACCGAGGTCGGCGCGCCGGCGGCCGCCGTCCGCGCGAAGGACGGCGCCTTCGAGGTCGAGCTGGCCGACGGCCGCAAGCTCGACGCCGCCGTCGTCGCGATCGCGACCGATCCGGCGACCGCGGCGCGCCTGACGACGCCGGTCAGCGCCGCGCTCGCGACCGCGCTGTCGGCGCTGAAGACGCTGGAGCTCGAGTCGCTCGGCGTGGTCGTCGCCCGCGACGCCGTCAAGCTGCCGGAGCTCGCGTTCGTGGTGCCGACCGGCGACGTCTTCTGGTCGGCGGTCACCCGCGACCCGGTCCCCGACGGCCGCCACCGCGCCTTCACCTTCCACTTCAAGCCGGGCGTCGGCCGCGCCGCGCAGCGCAAGCGGGTCGCCGAGGTCCTCGGCATCTCCGAGGGCGCGTTCGAGACCGTCGAGGAGAAGCGCACGGTGCTGCCCTCGCCCGGCCGCGATCACGCGCAGGCGGTGGCCTCGATCGACCGCGCCCTCGCCGGCACGCGCGCGCTGGCGCTGACCGGCAACTACTTCGCCGGCATGGCGATCGAGGACTGCATCGCCCGCGCGAAGAGCGAGTGGGCGCGCGTGGGCGGCAGCGTGGCCGCGATGGCGCGCGCGAGCTGACCGGCCGCCGGGCCGCGCCAACGGCGGTGGCGGGCGACGGTGCGGCGCACGCCCATCGCTCGCCGTCCAGCCGCGATCGTCAGGCCGCCTTCAGGTTTCGGTGCCGCGCGGCGTCAACCGTCGGCAGCCTCGGCGCGAATGGTTGCCCGCAGCCGCTGGCCAGATGGCCAAGGCTCGCGCAAGCTGATCCTGACCTCGATGGTCGCGATCAGTACCCGCAAGAGCTACATCGATCCTCACGACCTGCCGGAGGTCGAGCGCGTCACCATCCGCCGCATCCTCGGATGCCTGCGGCCGTACCGGCGCCACGTCGCCGCGGTGGTCGCGCTGATGCTCGTCTGCGCGCTCCTCAACCTGGTGCCGCCGGTGCTGATCAAGCGCACGGTCGATCAGGCGATCCCCAACGGCAACCTGCGCGAGCTGTGGGTGCTGTGCATCCTGATGGTGCTCGGCCCGCTGGTCGCCAGCCTGATCCAGGTCGGGCAGAAGTACCTGACCGCCTACACCGGCGAGCGGGTGATGTTCGACCTGCGCACGCAGCTCTACGAGCACCTGCAGCGGCAGCCGGTCAGCTTCTTCACCAAGGCGAAGCCGGGCGAGGCGCTGTCGCGCGTGCTCAACGACGTCCAGGGCACCGGCTCGCTGGTGTCGTCGACGCTCGTCGACCTGGTCAACAGCACGATCGTCTTCGTCACCACCGCGATCGTGATGTTCATGCTCGACTGGCGGCTCGCGCTGTTCGGCATCGTCTTCGTGCCGTCGTTCGCGATCCCGACCCGCCGGGTCGGCCGCAAGCGCAAGGTGCTGCGCCGCCAGGTCCAGCTCGGCATGCAGGAGATGACCGGCATCCTCGCCGAGACGCTGACGGTGTCGGGCGCGCTGCTCACCCGCGTGTTCGGCACCGAGCGGCTCGAGTCGGCCCGCCTGCGCAAGAAGGCCGACGAGGTGATGCAGCTCTCGCTGAAGCAGACGCTGGTCGGCCGCTGGTTCTCGGTCGTCCTCGGCCTGTTCGAGACCGCGGGCCCGGCGCTCATCTACGCGATCGGCGGCTGGCTGGTGTTCAAGGGCCACGCGCAGCTCGGCACCCTGATCGCGTTCGTGCAGCTCCTCAAGCGGCTCTACAGCCCGGCGTCGAACCTCGCCACCGTCCACGTCGACCTGGTGACGTCGTACGCCTACTTCGATCGCATCTTCGCGGTGCTCGACCTCGAGCCGGCGTGCGGCGACCTGCCGGACGCGCGCACCCTCGACCGCGTGCGCGGCGACATCGAGCTGCGCCACGTCTCGTTCTCGTACGGCGAGGACGACGTCACGCTGAAGGACATCGACCTGCACGTGCCGGCCGGCACCTTCGTCGCGATCGTCGGCCCGTCGGGCGCGGGCAAGACGACGCTGGTCGGCCTCCTGCCTCGCCTCTACGACGCGACCGCCGGCTCGGTGCTCGTCGACGGCGTCGACGTGAAGAGCGTGACGCTCGCGTCGTTGCGCGCGCAGATCGGCGTGGTCACGCAGGAGACCTACCTGTTCCACGACACGATCCGCGCGAACCTCCGCTACGCCCGCGCCGACGCCACCGACGAGGAGATCGAGGCGGCCGCTCGCGCCGCGCAGATCCACCACGTGATCGCGGCGATGCCCGAGGGCTACGACACCGTCGTCGGCGACCGCGGCTTCCGGCTGTCGGGCGGCGAGCGCCAGCGCGTCGCGCTCGCCCGCGTGCTGATCAAGGACCCGCGCATCCTCATCCTCGACGAGGCGACCAGCGCGCTCGACCCGCAGAGCGAGCGGCTCGTCCAGGGCGCGCTCGACCAGGCGCTGCACGGCCGCACCAGCTTCGTGATCGCCCACCGGCTCGGGACCGTCCGGCGCGCGGACATCATCGTCGTCCTCGACAAGGGCGTCGTCGTCGAGAAGGGCTCGCACGACGAGCTGGTCGCCAGCGGCGGGCTGTACGCGCGGCTGCACCGCCAGCTCTTCGCGCCGGAGGAGGCCGAGGAGGGCCAGGAGGCGGCCGGCGACGGCGAGCGCGCG
>DASZXE010000189.1:0-9778 GCA_035546475.1 Kofleriaceae bacterium | reverse complement strand
GAGGTGGTCGGCCGGCCGACCGGCACCGATCGCCTGGAGCTGGCGCTCGGCGGCCGGATCGGCGAGGTCCGCGGCGACGCCGACGGCTGGCTGCGGGTCGCCAGCCGCGTCGCGCGCGGCGTGTCGGTCACCGCGATGGCGGAGAGCCGCGCGCTCAGCGCGCTCGACACCAGCCCGTCCGGCACCATGGACGTCGACGGCCGCGAGCTGCGCCTCGCCGCCGGCCTCGAGGTGTCGTTCGGCCGCTGGGGCGGCGCCTTCTACGGCAGCGGCCGCGTAGACGAGCGCGGCGACGGCCACGCGGTCGGCGGCACGCTGGTCGCCCGCTGGGCGTCGCGGCCGGAGCCGCCGGTCCAGGGCCACGCGGGCCGCATCGAGCGCCTCGACCTGACCGGCTCGATCTCGTCGCGCGCGCTGACCGACCTCGTGCTGCGGCTGCGCGACGTCGCCCGCGATCCGGCGGTGCGCGCGGTCGTCGTCTCGATCGACGGCGTGACGTCCGGCTGGGCCACCGTCGACGAGCTGCGCCGCGAGCTCGAGGCGGTGCGCGCCCACGGCAAGCCGGTCTTCGCGTACATCGTCGCCGCGTCGACGCGCGACTACTGGCTGGCGACCGCCGCCACCAAGATCTACCTCGACCCGGCCGGCGGCGTGCGGCTGACCGGCCTCGCCGCCACCCAGCTCTACTTCAAGGGCGCGCTCGATCGCATCGGCGCGAACGCGGAGATCGAGAAGATCGGCGAGTGGAAGAGCGCGCCCGAGGCGTACACCGCGACCGGCCCCAGCGAGGCCGCCCAGCAGATGCACGAGGAGATCTACGACTCGTGGTGGGAGACGTTCGTCGACGGCCTCGCCCACGGCCGCCGGATCGATCCGGCGCAGGTGCCGGCGCTGCTCGACGCGGGGCCGTACAGCGCCGGCCAGCTCGAGCACGAGCCGCGCCTCGTCGACGAGGTCGCGACCCCCGACCGGATCGGCGCGCTGGTCGCCGGCGAGCTCGGCGGGCTGGCGCCGGTCGGCCGCGCGCCGGCCGAGAAGGACGATCGCTGGTCGCGACCGGCGATCGCGGTGGTCTACGCCGACGGCGACATCGTCGACGGCTCGTCGCGCTCGCTGCCGGTGGTCGGCCACAAGCTGGTCGGCTCGCAGTCGCTGTCGGACGCGCTGGTCGCCGCCCGCGTCGACCCGCGCATCCGCGCGATCGTGGTGCGGATCGACTCGCCCGGCGGCAGCGCGCTCGCGTCGGAGGTCATCTCGCGCGAGGTGTTCGCGACCCGCGGCGTCAAGCCGATCATCTGCTCGATGGGCGACGTCGCCGCGTCGGGCGGCTACTTCATCGCCGCCGGCTGCGACGTCATCTTCGCCGACCCGATGACGGTGACCGGCTCGATCGGCATCTTCACCGGCAAGATCGACGTGTCGTCCCTGCTCGCGAAGGCGGGCATCACCAGCAAGACCACGCGGCGCGGCGTGCGCGCCGACATGGACAGCATCTTCCGCCCGTACACCGACGACGAGCGGGCGGTCGTCCTCGACCGGCTGCAGTACTTCTATCACCGCTTCACGCAGACGGTGTCGGCCGGCCGCGGGCTGCCGGAGGAGCGCGTCGACGCGGTGGGCCGCGGCCACGTGTGGACCGGCGCGCAGGCGCTGCCGCTCGGCCTCGTCGATCGGCTCGGCGGCATCGGCGACGCGATCGCGCTCGCCGAGCAGCGGGCGGGGCTGCCGGCCGGCGGGCGCGTCCGCATCGTGTCGCTGCCCCGGGTGCGCACCGGGCTCCTCGGCGTGCTCGGCTCGCTGGCCGGGGTGTCGGCCTCCGCCGACGGCGCCACCGACGCGGCCGGCCTCGCCTCGATCCCGCTCCTGCGCCAGGTGCTCGCCGCGCTGCCGGCGTCGCTGCTCGCCGAGCCGGACGCGGTGCAGGCGCGGCTGCCGTTCGACCTCGTCTGGGAGTGACTACCGGAGTGGCGCGAGTGGCGCGAGCGGCGCCGCGCCGGCGTCCGTCGGCTCCACGCCGGCGTCGGCAGGCACCGCGGCGCCGCCGTCGGGGCCGTCGATGCCCGCGTCGATGCCCGCGTCGATGATCGTCGGCGGCGGCTGCACGACCTTCGGCAGCTTGCGCGGGCTGGTGTCGTACAGCCAGAAGCCGAGCACGACGTTGACGGTCATGATGAGGATCATGCCGCCGGTGATCGGCAGCCAGTAGCGGCGATCCTTGCGGGAGAAGGGCCGGGAGCGGTCGCGGGCCATGATCGATCGCCAGTCCGGCGCTCCTCAGTGGGCCGCCGCGGGCGCGGGCGCGGGCGCGGGCGCGGGCTGCACGGGCGCGCGGAGGTCGAGGGCCATGCCCCTGCGTACCACGCCTTCGGGCCGGCGGCCGACGACCGCCCCTCGGTGCCGGCCGCCCGATGCGAGCAACTCGCAAGCAGCGCGAACCTTGCGCGTCCATCGTGCCGTGCGGCCGCGCGCGTCGGGTCGCCCAAGCCAGGATCGGCGACGACGTCGAAAGGTCACGCCCGAGGCGCTCACGGGCCTTGACCTTCCTTCCCTCACCGCTCCAGAGTGAGATCGAAGGGGCGCCGTGGCGTGGACGCCACCGCGTCGAAACGGGCCGCGGCCGGAACGCCGCGGTCGTGGGTGATGACCGCGAAGGACGCACCCGCAACGCGGGAGGATGCGATGAAGAGACTGGGTGGCTTGCTGGTGCTCGGAACGTTGACGGTGGCGGCCGGTTGCAAGGGCGAGGACGGCGCGGTCGGGCCCGCGGGCGACCCGGGGCCCACCGGGCCGATCGGGCCGCAGGGGCCCGCGGGTCAGGACGGGCACGATGGCAGCCCGGGGCCGGCGGGTCCTGCCGGCCCCGAGGGTCCAGCCGGGCCGATGGGCGCCGTCGGTCCGATGGGCCCGGCCGGTCCTGCGGGGCCCGCAGGCCAGATGGGCGCGACCGGCGCGACGGGTCCGGCGGGCCCGGCCGGTCCTGCGGGTCCGGCGGGCCCGGCCAGCCCACCGACGATGAAGCGCGTGGAGTTCAACTTCACGGTGATCGGCGCGGCGGGGGCGGCGACCACCCAGCTCGCGACGCTCACGTTCACCTCGCCGATCGCGGGCACGGCGCTGCTGCACTCGCGCGGCATCTGCCGCCTGACCGGCGGCGCGACGGAGAACCGGATCAACGTCGCCGCCGGCCCCACGCTGGCGACGATCTTCACCACGATCTCGGTCCCGCAGTGGGCAGCGCTCAGCACGCCGGTCGGCGCCCCGTCCCAGCAGGTGATCCTGTCGTACGATTCCGAGACCGCGCAGTCGGTCAATGCCAACGTGGCGACGACCGTGTTCCTCGGCGCGCGGCACGAGCTCGGCACGCTGGCCGCGGACTGCGCCGGCACGTTCGACGTGCAGGTCGTCGGCGCCCTCAACTGACCTGACGCGACCGGCTCGCGGAGGCGCTTATCCTCGCGGCGCGCTCGCGGGTCTGCGTGGCACGATGATGGCCATGCGGACCCGGGTGCGCGCGATGTGCGTGCTGGCGCTGGCGGCGCCGGCGTGTGGCGGCGGCGGCGCGGGAGCCCTCGACGCGGGGGTCGACGGCGCGCCGCCGTGCGTGCCGGTCGCGGGCGCGGCGGCCGAGCGCGTCACCACGACCGGCGGCGTCGTCCACGGCGCGCAGGACGGCGACACCTGGGCCTACGAGGGCATCCCGTACATCCAGCCGGTGAGCGGCGGCGGCCGCTTCCAGGCGCCGGCGCCGGCGGCCTGCTCGGCGACCGAGCTCGACGCGACCCACCTCGGCTCGAGGTGCCCGCAGCTCGACGACAGCGGCGCGTTCGTCGGCGACGAGGACTGCGCGCAGCTCAACCTCTGGGCGCCGTCGGCCGCCGCGGCGCCGCGGCCGGTGATGGTCTGGTTCCACGGCGGCGGCAACGCGCAGGGCTCGGCGACCGATCCGCTCTACGACGGCCGCCGGCTCGCAGTCGCCGGTGACGTCGTGGTCGTCACCGCCAACTACCGGCTCGGGCAGCTCGGCTTCCTCGCCGACGTCGCGCTCGCCGGCGGCGGCCAGGTCGGCAACTACGGCCTGCTCGACCAGATCGCGGTGCTGCGCTGGGTGCACGACAACGTCGCCGCGTTCGGCGGCGATCCCGCGAACGTGACGATCTTCGGCGAGTCGGCGGGCGGCCGCGACGTCTGCACGCTGCTGGCGACGCCGGCCAGCGCCGGGCTGTTCGCCCGCGCGATGATCGAGAGCGGCGCCTGCAAGTTCCTCGACACGCCGGCCGCGGCGCAGGCCACCGCCGACGAGGTCGCGGCCGCGGTCGGCTGCGCGGGCGCCGCCGATCGCGCGGCGTGCCTGCGCGCGGCGCCGGTCGAGGCGTTGACGCGCGCGGCGGCGGCGCCGGTGAGCGCCCTCGACTCGAGCAAGTTCGGCCCGGTCGTCGACGGCGAGGTGCTGCCCGAGCAGCCGGAGGCCGCGATCATCGCGGGCCGCCACCACCCGGTGCCGCTCGCGATCGGCGCCAACGCCGACGAGACCGGCCGCGAGGTGCCGGTCGGCCTCACCGAGCCGCAGTACGACGCGCAGGTGCGCGCGCAGTTCGGCGCGATCGCGGACCAGGTGCTCGCGCACTACCCGCCGATGCCGACGCCGCGCCTCGCCTACGTGCGGCTCACCACCGACGCGCGCTTCGTCTGTCCGTCGCGGCAGATCGCCCGCCACGCCGACGCCGCGCAGACCGCGCCGGTCTTCCGCTACTTCTTCCAGTACGCGCCGACGCCGGTCGGCGCGGTGCACGGCCTCGACGTGCCGTACGTGTTCGGCACCTTCGACGCGGTGCTGGTCAACGGCCAGCCGTACACGCCGACCGCGACCGACCTCGCGCTGTCGGCCGCGGTGCAGGGCTACTGGACGCGCTTCGCCCGCGGCGGCGATCCGGGCGGCACGCCGGCGTGGCCCGCGCAGGCCGCCGGCGATCCGGTGCTGGTGCTCGATCGCGACGTCACGACCGCCAGCGGCGTGCGCGGCGCGGACTGCGACTTCTGGGCGCCGTACTACGACGCGCTGTGAGCCGGTGGCGACCGCGACCGCGATCGCGTTCGCCCGAGCCGGTGCGGCCGCGGTCGGCGCCCGGGGCTCGACCGCGAGCGGCCACCGCGGCGCGCGACGTGCGCGGCGCTTTCCGCTGTGGCGACGCACGCTTGCGTTCGCGGACCGTCGGCGCGTGCGGACTTTCGGCGCCGCCGTCGCGGTCTCTGCTGACGATGATGACCAAGACGCTCTCGCTCCTCCTCCTTGCTTCGCTCGCCACCGCCTGCGGTAACGACGACGGCGCCGACACCGCCTCCCTCCAGGGACCCGCCGGCCCGCAGGGGCCGCAGGGCGAGAAGGGCGACACCGGTCCCGCCGGTCCGCAGGGCCCGCAGGGGCCGCAGGGTGCGGTCGGCCCGGCCGGCGCGCAGGGCGAGCAGGGCCCGGCCGGTCCGCAGGGCGAGCAGGGACCGCAGGGCGAGCAGGGGCCCGCCGGCGCACAGGGGCCCGCCGGCGCGCAGGGCGCGGTCGGTCCCCAGGGCGAGCAGGGGGCGCAGGGACCGCAGGGACCGCAGGGCGTGCAGGGCGAGAAGGGCGATGCCGGCGACTCGCTGTCGAAGATGAAGCGCTCCACCTTCAGCTACGTCGCGCCGCCGGCCACCACCTTCACCGCCGGCGAGCTGGCGTCGGTCACCTTCACGCCGACCTACAGCGGCACGGTGCTCGTCCGCGGCCGCGGCTGGTGCAACCTGCAGGGCGGCACCAACGCCAACGGCATCAACCTCGTCGGCACCACCGCCGCCGCGGCCGATGCGTTCGGCGGCGTCGGGTTCGCCGACATGGGCATCCTCCGCACCGTCGCCGGCGCGCCCTCGCAGATCGCCCAGATGGCGTTCAACACCGAGAACGAGGTCACCGTCGAGGCCGGCGTCGAGACCACCGCGCGCCTGGTGATCCGCCGCGAGACCGGCACCGACACCGTCAACTGCAGCGGCTCGGTGACGGTGCAGCAGTTCGACTCGTTCTGATCCGCGCGCGCCGCGGCGCCGGTCAGTCGATCTGGATCTGGATCGCCATCACGCGGTCGAACGACAGCATCGGCGCCCGCTCGAACGTGTCGCGGTCGACCGGCCCGCTGATGCCGATCATGTCGTCCATCGCGCCGGGCGGCGCGGGGCAGCGGTCGGCGTCGTCCTCGATGACCTGGATCTCCAGCGTGCGGCCGCCGAGCATCCACGGGCGCAGCTCGCCGTCGCTGTACGGGCGGACGAACCAGGCGTCGAGGCCGTACATGACGTTGTCCTCGTCGGCGTCCTCCAGGCCCTGATCCTGGCCGGAGCAGCCGAGATGCTCGTGGGTGTCGGCGTCGAACAGGTGGACCTCGAGGTCGAGGAGCCCGAAGTCGTTCTCGCCGGTGACCTCCAGCCTGGTCAGGCGGAGATCGGGTCCCGCGTCGATGATGCACCCCGTGCCGCCCGCGAGACCGGCGACCAGGAGCGTGGTGCACAGGTGTTGGAGCCTCATGCCCACAAGGTGCGTCCGTGATCGGCGGTCGCACGGTGGCCGCTCGTCGCTGCGTCGGTGGACCGCGCCGCGGCGCGCGCGGCTTGCGGACGCGCGCGCGGCCTGCGCGATCACGGCGGCGCGCCGCGCGGGCGCCGGCTCAGCGGCCTTCCCCGCGGTCGTAGGCGGCGCGCGACTCGCGGATGATCTGCAGCGCGTGCGCGGTGTCGTACATCGCGCCGACGTCGACCTCGTCGCCCTTGCCCTCGAGCACCTTGTAGTCGCGGAAGAAGCGGTCGAGCTCCTTCAGGACGTGGGGTGGCAGCTCGCCGATCGACCGGTAGTGCGCGTAGGCAGGATCGTCGATGCAGACGCCGATGATCTTGTCGTCGGCGCCCTTCTCGTCGGACATGCGCAGCCCGCCGAGCGGCCGGGTGCGCACGATCGTGAGCGGCTCGAGCGGCTCCTGCATGAGGACGAGGATGTCGAGCGGGTCGCCGTCGTCCGCGTGCGTGCGCGGGATGAAGCCGTAGTTCGCCGGGTAGAACACCGCCGAGTAGAGGACGCGATCGAGGCGGAGCAGCCCGGTCGGCTTGTCGATCTCGTACTTCAGGTGCGACCCGCGCGGGATCTCGATCACCGCCGGCACGAACGCCGCGATGTCGTCGGGCACCTCGATGTCGTGGAGCGCGTGCATGCCGCACCCTACTACGGCGGGGCGCCGCGGCGGGCGGCGAGGAAGGCGGAGAGGTCCCAGGCGAGGGGCGCGGTGACGTCGAGCGTCGCGCCGGAGGAGGGGTGCGGGATGCGGATGCGGTGGGCGTGGAGGGCGTGGCGCGGGAGCTCGAAGCGCAGCGCGAGCTCGCGGGTGAGGCCGCGGTCGCAGAAGGCCATGAAGGTGCGCTCGCCGTGGCCGTACAGCTTGTCGCCGACGATCGGGAAGCCGGCGTGCGCGAGATGCGCGCGGATCTGGTGCTGCCGGCCGGTGACGAGGTGGCAGCGGACGAGCGCGTAGCCGGGCACGCGAGCGAGGACGCGCACGCGCGTGATCGAGGGGAGCGCGTCGGGGCTGTCGGGCCCGCCGGGATCGACGAGCATGCGGACGCCGGGGAGCAGCGAGGGATCGCCGGGGCGCGCGAGGCGGAGCGGGAAGGAGAGGGTGAGGTCGGTGTCGGCGTCGGCGTCGGCGTCGGCGGTGTCGGCGGCGGCGGTGGTGCCCGCGGCGGTGGCGGTGGCTCCGGGAGCGGGGGAAGGGGACGAGGCGGCGGCACCGGGCCAGGGCGGATCGCCGTGGACGATGGCGAGGTAGGTCTTGTCGGCGCGCTTGCGCTCGAAGGCGCCCTTGAGCGCGGCGGCGGCGGCGCGGCCGCGCGCGAGCACGAGCGTCCCCGACGTCTCGCGGTCGAGGCGGTGGCAGATCTGCCAGCCCTCGCCGGGGAAGCGCTCCTCGACGACGCGGGTGAGCGTGTTGAAGTAGAACTTCGCCGACGCGTGCACCGGCAGGCCGGCCGGCTTGTCGACCACCATCGCCTCGTCGTCGCGGTAGAGGACGGTGAACGTGCGCGGGCACGGCGGCTCGGCGCGCGCCGGCCGCCGCAGCACGTACTCGTCGCCGAGCCCGACCGACGTCGACGCGCGCGCCGGCCGGCCGTCGGCGCGCACGAGCTGGCTCGCGATCACCGCCTGGATCCTCGTGCGCGACAGCCGCGGGATCATCCGCTTCAGGTAGTGATCGAGGCGGTAGCCGACGAAGTCCTCGGCGACCGTGAAGCGCCGCTCGATCACGTGCGGGCGGCCGGCGGCGTCGAGGTGCGCGGTCCGGCCGAGGTCGACGCCGTCGGGCGCCCGCCACCACGGGCCGAGGTCGGAGAGGTCGAGCGCCTCGCCGCCTCCGTCCGCGCCCGAGGTCGCGTCGCCGACCTCGGCGGTCGCAGCGCCGGCGCCCGGCGCGCCGCCCTCGACGTCGAAGACGTCGTCGTCGTCGAGCTCGCCGTCGAGTGCGACGGCGTCGTCAGGGTCGGGTGCGGCAGCCACCGGGAGGATAGGTGTAGGATGAGCCGCCGACGATGAACAAGAAGTTCCCAGACTTCGTGCCGCCGACCAAGGTGGCGTTCGTCGGGCAGGCGCCCACCCTCCACGTCCGCACGTGCACGCTGTCCGCCGTCGAGGGGCCGGGGAGCTGGACGTTCGAGAAGGACGAGATCCGCATCGGCTCGATGGAGGACAACGACGTCGTCATCGACGACGACACGGTCTCCCGCTACCACTGCAAGGTCGTGCAGGAGGACACCGGCTACGTGCTGGTCGACCTGCGCTCGACCAACGGCACCTTCATCAACAAGGTCCGCATCCGCGAGGCGTACCTCAAGCCGGGCTGCACGCTCGGCGTCGGCCAGACCCAGCTCCGCTTCAACGCGCGCGAGGAGGAGGTGCCGGTCGTCCCGTCGCGCGCCGACCGGCTCGGCAGCCTGATCGGCGGCAACGCGCGGATGCGCGAGATCTACACGATCCTCGAGCGG
The DNA here is from genome assembly GCA_035546475.1 of Kofleriaceae bacterium. Taxonomy (GTDB): domain Bacteria; phylum Myxococcota_A; class Polyangia; order Haliangiales; family Haliangiaceae; genus UBA2376. Next base: position 733 of record DASZXE010000189.1, on the reverse strand, counting down.
ATCGCGCCGACCGCGACGACCGTCGTCATCGAGGGCGAGACCGGCACCGGCAAGGAGGTCGTCGCCCAGACCATCCACGGGCTGTCGCCGCGCCGCAACCGCGAGCTGGTCGTCTTCGACTGCGGCGCGGTGCCGCCGAACCTGATCGAGAGCGAGCTGTTCGGCCACGAGAAGGGCAGCTTCACCGGCGCGGTGATGACGCGGCAGGGCCTGTTCGAGCTGGCCGACGGCGGCACGCTGTTCCTCGACGAGCTGGGCGAGCTGCCGCTCGATCTCCAGCCGAAGCTCCTGCGCGCGCTCGAGCAGCGCGAGGTGCGGCGCGTCGGCGGCCAGCGCGCGAGCAAGGTCGACGTCCGCATCATCGCGGCGACCAACCGCAACCTCGAGGAGGAGGTGCGGGCCGGCCGCTTCCGCCAGGACCTGTTCTACCGGCTGTCGGTGGTGCGCCTGCGGCTGCCGGCCCTGCGCGAGCGCGCCGACGACGTGCCGCTGCTCGTCCACCACGTGCTGAAGACCGCGCCGTACAACCACGGCGCCGACGGGCAGCCGCGCGTGCGCACGGTCGCGCCCGACGCGATGGCGGCGCTGCAGGCGTACCCGTGGCCGGGCAACGTGCGCGAGCTGGTGAACGTGATGGAGCGCGCGGTGTCGTTCGCGGATCGCGACCAGCTCGTGATCGGCGACCTGCCCGACAACGTGCGCGGCGCGGTGCCGGCGCCGTCGCCGCGCGCCG
>DASZXE010000188.1:0-22311 GCA_035546475.1 Kofleriaceae bacterium | reverse complement strand
GCCGGCGACGCCGCCGCCCGCCTCGACATCATCTACGCCGACCGCCTCGACGGCTTCCGCGAGCGCACGCTGTCGATGCCACACCACCGCCGCCGGGAGGCCACGCCGTGACACGCCCCCGCTGGCTCCGCGCGCTCCTCGGGGTGGGCCTGTTCGTCGCCGGCCTCCTGACCGGCGCGATCGTCGGCTGCACCTCGCACGGCGACGACGATCGAGGAGGCCGCCCGGTGACCCGGCTCACGTCGCCCGAGGACCGCGACCGCGACCAGCCGATCGACGAGGCCTTGATGATCGCGCTGTCACAGGCGAAGAATTTCCACCACAAGGCGCAGGTCTACATGACCGATGGCAAGGTGGACGACGCGATCACGGCGGTGCGCGCGATCCTCGGCATCCGCTTCCCGGCGGGCGCGCCCGAGGCGGAGGACGTCCGGCTCGACGCGCGCGCGCTGCTCGCCAAGCTGCTGCTCGGCCAGAACCAGGTGGACGCGGCGATGACCGTCGTCGAGGAGGGGCTGGCGACGGCCACGCGCGACTCGTTCTTCCTCGCCAACCTCTACACGGTGAAGGGCGAGGTGCTGCAGGCGCAGGCGGCCGCGATCGACGCGGCCGGGGCCGCCGGGGCCGCCGGGGCGGCCGGGGCCGGCGCCGACCACGGCAAGGCGGTCAGCCTCCGCCAGCAGGCGATCGTCGCGCTCGATCGCTCGATCGCCATCAACACCGCGCTGCAGGCGGCGCTGATGGAGGAGCGATGACGGCGACCGCGCGCGGCTCCTGGCAGGCGATCGCCGCGGGGCTGCTCGCGGCGATCACGCTCGTCGATTGCTCGGCGGGCTACGCCGCGAAGCCGGCCGCGATGGTGCGCAGCTCGGGCGCGAGCGGCCACGACGAGATCGACGCGCGCTGGGAGCAGATCCGCGAGGCGCGCATCGAGGCGCAGCTCGATCCGTCGCCGGCGGCCGACGCCACGAGCGCGATGGCCGCCGTCCCCGCCGACGAGGCGGCGAGCGCCTGCTCGCTGCCGCCGGCACCGGCGATCGGCACCTGCCACGAGGTGTGCACGCTCGGCGACTCGATCTGCGCCAACGCCGTCGAGATCTGCCGGATCGCCGGCGACCTCGAGGGCGACGCGTGGGCGCGCGACCGGTGCGACGGCGCGAAGGCGTCGTGCCGCGAGGCGGAGGATCGCTGCTGCCGGTGCCGCGCGCCCGACGGAGGAGCGCCATGACGACGACGAGGCCGCGGACGGGCGGCGCGCTGCTCGCGGCGCTCGCCGCCGCGTGGGCCACCGCCGCGCTGGTGTCGGCGAGCTGCGGCGGCGCGCAGGCACCCGCGCACGAGACGGTGGCGCCGGGCCGGCCGCAGACGTGGCCGGTCTCGCCCGACGCCGCGCACGCGCGCATCGAGACGCTCGATCGCGAGATCGCCGATCGCTCGGCGAGCCTCGACGCGAGCATGACCGGACCGCGGACGACCGTGATCGAGCCCGGCACGAATCACGAGCCCGGCACGTCGCCGGTCGAGCCGCCGACGCCCACGCCGACGCCGGTGCCGATGTCCGACGTCGAGGGCACCGCGCGCGCGACCTGCGAGCGCTCGCCGCGGCCGGTCTGCCAGGACGTCTGCAACCTGTCCGACTCGATCTGCGACGCCGCCGCCGAGATCTGTCAGCTCGCCGGCAGCCTGCCCGGCGACGCCTGGGCCGCCGGCCGCTGCGACGCCGGCAAGGGCTCGTGCGCGACGTCGCGCGAGCGCTGCTGTCACTGCTAGCGAGCCGCCGGCGACGCGAGCGCGTGGCGCGGCCGATCGTTGTATGGTCGCCGCGTGGTTCGCCTGACCGGCGCCGTCGTCGCGTGCACCGTCGCGTGTACGGCGGCCGTCGCGCACGCGGGCCCCGAGGAGGACGCGCCGTCGGCCCGGTCGATCGGCCACGCCGGCGCCGCGCTCGTCTCCGACGACGGCCTCGGCGCGCTGTTCGAGTGCCCGGCCGGCCTCGGCCGCCGCGGCGAGCTGCGCGCCCAGCTCGGCGGCGCCGTCATCGACGACGATGTCCGCTTCTCGGACGGAAGCCACCCGGTGGTCGCCGACCACGGGCCCGCCTCGCTGGTGCCGACCGCGGTCGCCGCCGGCACGCTCGGCCCGTTCGTGATCGGCGCCGGCTTCGCCGTCACCGAGACGGTCGATCGCCGCCTGCCCGCCCCCGGCCCCGACGACGATCCGGCGATCGCCGCGCTCTATCCGCACCGCTACGCCGGCACCGAGGCGCGCTGGTCACGGCGCGCGCTCGCGCTCGCGGCGTCGTGGCGGGCGACCGACTGGCTCGCGATCGGCGCCGGCGCGACGCTCGCCCAGGTCGACCTGCGCGAGTCACGCCGGCTGTGGGTCGGCTTCGACGGCCGCGACGCGCTCGGCGATCCGGCGCGCGACGCCACGATCGAGCTGCGCGGCGGCGACGGCCTGGTCCCCGGCGGCACGATCGGCGCGCTGATCGCGCCGGCGTCGGTGCCGCTCGAGCTCGCGCTCGGCGCCTCGTGGGCCGACGACGTCCGCGTCACCGGCGACGCCACCGTCACGGCGCGCGGTCCGTTCTCGGTCGTCGCGCCCGCGCCGCGCACCGCCGCCCGCTTCGGCTCGCCGCTCGCGCTCCACGCCGGCGCGCGCTGGCTCGGCGACCGCTACGCGGTCGAGGCCGACGTCTCCGGCTGGCTCTACCCGACGACGACGCGGCCGTGGCAGCTCACCGGCGTCCGCTTCGTCGACGAGAGCGGCGTCGACGCCACGCTCGATCACCTGGCGAGCCGCTTCCAGCTCGGCCGGCGGCTCGCCGCCCGCGCGGCCGTCGACGTCGAGGCGCTGCCCGGCTGGCTGTGGGTCACCGCCGGCTACGCCTACGCGACCGTCGACGAGGATCGCGCGGCGATCACGACCGCCACCGTCGATCCCGGCGGCCACACGCTCGCGCTCGGCCTCGAGGTGTCGGCCGGCAACGCCACGATCACGCTCGGCGTCGCGCGCCGGCTCGATCGGGTGGTCGCCGTCGGCGCCGGCGACGGCGGCCTCGACTTCGACAACCCGTTCCCCGGCGGCGCCGCGCCGGCCAACCTCGGCCGCCACGGCCAGAGCCGCGACGAGCTCGCCCTCGCCGTCGAGCTCGCGCTGCCGTAGCGCAGGTCGGCGCCGCTGCCCGCGCGTCAGGGGTCGACGTGGACCGCGCCCACCATCGATGGCTACGGGGAGAGCTGGTGCGGCAGCGCGTGCACGAACTTCCAGTCGAGGCGGAGGAGGTCGGCGCCCTCGGCGATCAGCTCGTCGACCGCCTCGCGATCGACCGGCCCGACGGTGCGCCACGCGCGCTTCGCGACCGCGTTCGCCATGCAGACGATGTTGGTCGCCGTCTCGTCGCCGTACGCGCCGCAGCCGGCGACGACGTGCGAGAGCAGCGGGTCGAGCTTCCAGCTCTCGGCGAGCGCGACCGCGACCGCGCGGTGCGAGCGCGACACGACGTCGATCCACGTCGCCGGATCGATCGCGAAGCGGTCGCCGAGCAGCTTCTCGGCCTCGAGCAGGAGCGCGCCGACGACCGGCTTGCCGACGTCGTGCAGCAGGCCACCGAGGTGGACGCCGTCGGCCTCGGCCGGGTTGCCGAGCTCGGCGCAGATGCGGCGGGCCAGCTCGGCGACCGCCAGCGAGTGTCCCCACATGCCGTCGAACGCCGCGCGCACGCCGCGCCGCGGGGAGGCGAACACGCGGCGGGTCGACAGCTCGAGCAGGAGGCTACGCAGGCGGACGACGCCGAGCTGGATGACCGCCTGCAAGAGCGTCTGCGGCGGCCGGTTGGAGCAGTAGAACGCGCTGCCGGCGAGGTTGAGGAGCTGCGGCGCGATCAGCGGATCGGTGCCGAGGACGCGCGCGATGTGGGCGAGGTCGGCGTTCGGCGCGCGCAGCTCGGCGAGCGTCGCCGCGACCGACGCGGGCAACGACGGCAGCACGAGGCGGCCGCTCTCGAGCCGCGTGACGATGATCTTGCGGAGGACCTCGGCGATGCCGGCGCCGCGCGCGAGCTCGAGCGGCCCGTTGCCGCCGGCGATGGCAGGGGGCAAGGCGGCCGAGTTCGCGGGCGCGGCGGCGGGCGTCATCAGCGAGGCAGCGCCGGCCGCGGGCGCGGGCGCGGACGCGGGCGCGGGCGGCCTGGCGACCGCAGCCTTCGCCGCCTGCTCCGCCGACGTCTTCGCGAACAGCGGCTTCGCCACCACCTGCCCGGCGGTCGAAGGCGAAGGCGACGGCGTCGGCGACGGCGTCGGCGCCTGCGCCTGCGCCTGCGCCTGCACGCTCGCCACCGCGCCGCTCATCGGCCCCCGCAGCGCCCGCACCGGCGCCGACCGCGACGCGCGCCGGATCCGCCGCCCGACCTCGACCAGCGCCGACCGCATCGCGCGCATGTCGCTGAAGCGCGCCTCCGGCTCCTTCGCGAGCGCCCGCATCACGATCGCCTCGACCGCCGGCGGCACCTCGTCGCGCAGCGTGCTCGGCCGCGGCGCCTCGTCCGACACGTGCGCCATCAGCACCTCGAGCCAGCCGTCGCGCACGAACGGCGCGACGCCGGTCAGGCACTCGAACAGCACGACGCCGAGCGCGTAGACATCGGCGCGGTGATCGACCGCCTTGCCGAGGCACTGCTCGGGCGACATGTAGAGCGGCGTCCCCATCAGCCGGCCGGCCTGCGTCTCGATGCGCACCGCGTCGGGCCCGTCGTTGCGCAGCACCTTGGCGACGCCGAAGTCGAGCACCTTCACCCGGTCCGGCTCGTCGAGGTAGTCGCACAGGAAGATGTTGTCGGGCTTGAGGTCGCGGTGGACGACGCCGTGATCGTGCGCGGCCGCGAGCGCGCTGGCGACCTCGATCGAGATCGCGAGCGCGACCGGCACCGGCAGCCCGCCCTCGCGGCGGATGCGCGCCGCCAGCGTCTCGCCGCCGAGCAGCTCCATCACGTAGTACGGCCGGCCGTCGAGCTCGCCGAAGTCGATGATGTCGACGATGTGCGGGTGGCGGATCCGCCCGACCGCGCGCGCCTCCTCGACGAAGCGCGCCGCGCACTCCGCGTCGCGCGCCAGCCGCGGTTCGAGCACCTTGATGGCGACCCGCCGGCCGAGGAGCATGTGCTCGGCCGCGTACACCCGCCCCATCGCCCCGTGGCCGATCGCCGCGGTGATGCGGAACGGGGTCAGCTCGCGGCCGACGAGCCGGTCCGGATCGTCGTCGACCGGCTGCGTCGCCGCCGCGGCGTCATGGCCGGGCTCCGTGTCGCCCGCGAGGTCGCCCCCGAGGTCGCCCGCGCGGTCGCCCGCGAGGTCGCCCGCCGCGCCGGCCGCGCCCGTCGGTCCGACCGCCGGGGGCTCCTCGTCGATCCGCGCCATCACCGCCGACGACGACGCGCTCACCGGCGCCTCGCGGGCGCCGGAGCGACGGGAGACCGCGCGTTGCCGCGGGCCGGCTGGCGAGACCACACGGATCAGCGAATCGGCCGATCCGGGCGGCGCTTGAGTGCGGAATTCGCACTCGCGGTGCGCGATCCGCACACCCGCGGGCGTTCGCGCGGGTGCGCGCCGGGGCAAGTGCGCGAACCGCTGCTGGTATGGTTCGTGATCGAGGAGGCCCCATGCCGCTCGTCCGCGCTCCGCTCCGCATCCTGACCACCGCTCTGCTCGCCGTACCCGCGCTCGCCGCCTGCGGCGACGACGGGGGCTCGTCCGCCGACGCGGGCACCGACGGCGCGCAGGCCATCGACGCGCCCACCGCCGGCCGCTCGCTCGACAACTGCACCACCAGCATCGCCGCCGACGTCCCCGACTTCTACAAGCGCTACTTCAAGTGCGTGACGATCACGACGACGGCGACCGGGGTGGCGATCCAGACGGAGGACCTGCCGCCGCACACGTCGGCCTACTACGCGTCGACCGATCCGAACTACGTGCCGTTCGACACCCGCGGCGGCTCGTACCACAAGAACCCGAACACGATCGCGGCGCAGAGCATCACGATCAACGTGCCGTCGTCGCCGACGCCGTCGGGCGCGACGATCAACGCGACGACCGTCGACGGCCAGGCCAACACCAGCCAGGAGGAGTACGCGCTCGGGCCGGTCGGCGTGGCGCTCGACTCGGTCGCGCTGTTCACCGGCACCGCGGCGCCGGGCGACCAGATCGCGAACGAGCGGTTCACCTTCGACAGCTACGAGGGCCACCCGGAGGACCGCGGCGCGTACCACCACCACGGCCCGACGCCGGGCCCGCTCGAGGCCCTGAAGAAGGAGGGCTCGACGACGAGCACGGTGCCCGGCCAGGCCGAGGTCGAGCTCTACGGCATCCTGTGCGACGGCACGGTCGTCCTCGGCTGCACCGAGCTCGACGGCTCGAACCCGTCCGGTCCCCTCGACGCGCAGGGCGGCCACGTCGGCGACATCCGCGCCCACGACGGCACCACCTACTTCACCTCGCGCTACCACGTCCACGTCTGCGCCGACTCCCGCGGCCACACGTACACGCCCGAGATCCACTACTACGCCGCCTGCGTCCGCTGACCCGGCGCCCCGCGGGCTGCGGCATGACGTCTCGCGAGAGCGGGTGGGAGCGGGACCGGCGGGCGCGCGGGTGCATGTCCGCGGGATCGCTCGTCGGGTCCGGGTGGACCCGAGGTGGGTCCGGAGCGACCCGGCGGCGCGTGAGGTCGGCGTGATGATTCGGTGAGATCCGAGCGGCCCGAGTTGTGCTTGTATGGCGCGCACGGTCGAGCGGGGGTCCGCCGGCCATTCACTCTCACGACAGGACGAGCGACATGGGTTTCTTCGACAAGCTGAAGGGTGCGGTTCACGCGGTGACCGGCGGCGCTGCCACGGTCGAGATCACGTACGGTGACAAGGCGACCGCCGGCACGTCGGTGCCGGTCAAGGTCACCGTCACCAGCAAGGGCGCCGAGATCAAGAGCAAGGGCATCTTCGTCGACTTCGAGGGCAACGAGCACGTGCACATCACCAAGCGCGACGACTCGAAGCTGAGCGAGGACTTCCACCGCACCTTCGGGCACTCGAAGCAGGAGTTCCAGCTCCACGGCGAGTTCGTCCTCGGCGCCGGCGAGTCGAAGACGGTCGAGGGCACCATCCAGCTCCCGTCGAACCTGCAGCCGTCGTTCGAGGGCCGCTGCACCAAGAACGCGTACACCGTCCGCGGCCGCCTCGAGGCCAAGGGCAACGATCCCGACAGCGGCTGGAAGGCGATCCGCGTCGTCATCCCGGGCTGAGCACCGGCGATCGAAGCGCGCCGCGCGCCGCCCTCGGGCGCGCTCGCGGATCCAGCGGCGGCCTCCTCGGCCGCCGTGCTAGTTTCGGCGCGTGGGGGCCGCCGACCCGCTCGACGCGGATGCCGACGCCGGCGCCGGTGCCGCTGCGCAGGCCGCGCCGGCGCAGACCGCCGTCGTCGACTTCCGCTGCGACCAGTGCGGCGCGCCGCTCGCCGCCAAGGCCGGCGCCGACGCGCTCGAGTGCGCGCACTGCGGCCACACGCAGCCGATCCTGCGCAAGGTCGGCCGCATCATCGAGTACGACTTCCAGGCCGCGCTGCGCGTCGCGCCCCGCGGCGCCGCCGCCGACCTGGCCACCGGCGCGCGCGAGGTCGAGTGCAAGGGCTGCGGCGCCCGCACCGTCACCGCCGGCCAGTCGAGCGCCTGCCCGTTCTGCGGCTCGCCGCTCATCCCCGACCTCAAGGCCGGCGACAAGCTGATGCTCCCCGAGAGCCTGCTGCCGCACAAGGTCACCCGCGACCAGGCCAAGGACGAGTTCAAGCGCTGGCTGCGCACCCGCTGGTTCGCGCCGAACGACCTGGTGCGCCGCGCGAAGACGACCGGCCTCGACGGCGTGATGCTGCCGCACTGGACGTACGACTCCGAGACGTCGACGTCGTACATGGGCCTGCGCGGCGATCACTACTGGGAGACCGAGTCGTACACCGACAGCGACGGCAAGACGCAGACGCGCACGGTGCAGAAGACGCGGTGGACATCGGCCTCCGGCACCGTCCACGTGTCGTTCGACGACGTGCTGGTCTGCGCGTCGCGCTCGCTGCCGGCGAAGCTGGTGCAGGAGCTCGAGCCGTGGGACCTCGAGGCGCTGCAGCCGTTCGACCCCGCGTACCTCGCCGGCCACGTCACCGAGCGCTACCAGATCGATCTGCAGGCCGGCTTCGACCTCGCCGCCGAGCGCATGCGGCCGCGCATCCGCCGCGCGATCGAAGCCGACATCGGCGGCGACGTCCAGCAGATCCTGTCGATGGACGTCACCCACCGCGACGTCAAGTTCAAGCACCTGCTGCTGCCGCTGTGGATCTCGAGCTTCCGGTACGGCGAGCGGGTCTTCCGCGTGATGGTCAACGCGCGCACCGGCGAGGTGCAGGGCGAGCGGCCGTGGAGCGCGATCAAGATCCTGCTGTTCACGCTGTTCGTGGTGACGCTGGTGATCGGCGGCGTGTGGCTGTACGAGCGGTCGCAGGAGCCGTCGGCCGACGACGACTACCAGCCGCCGCCGACGACGACGTACGAGCCGGGCGAGGTGCCGGCGGTGCCGGCGCCGACGCTGCCGGTGCTGCCGGTGGTGGTCGATCCGCTCGGCCGCATGGACGCGCTGGCGGCGGAGGCGCGGCTGAAGCTGCCGGGCGCGGTGCTGACCGGCATGTCGTTCATGGACGTCGACGCGGACGGCACGGCGCGCGGGGCGGCGGGCATCACGTTCCGCGCGGCGTCGACGAAGCGGGGCGCGGCGGGCGCGGCGGGCGCGCCTTGTGCGATCGAGGCGACGCTGTCGACGGTGGGCGCGAGCTGGCAGGCGTCGACGACCGGCTGCGACGCGCCCGCCCTCCTGCCGCCGACCTGCTCGCTCGCCGAGGTGATGGCGCGGCTGCCCGCCGACCGGCCCGTGCCCGAGGGCGCGCCGACCCGGGTCGTCTATCAGGTCGCCGCCGGCGCGGTCCCGGCGGAGGCGCCCGTCGGTGCAACGCCGTCGCCGCGGGCCGCGCGCGCCGCGGTCGCCGGCGAGTGGCGGATCTCGCTGGGCGGTCCGTCGGTGTCGGTCACGATCGCCGACGACTGCCACCCGCGGCCGGCGCCACCTGCCCCGCCGACCGGCCCGCACGCGCCCGGGTCGCAGGTGCGCACGCACGCGCCGGGCCCGACGCCGCCGCGCGATCGCACGCGCACGACGCGCCCGCGCGCGCGTTGACCCGGGCGACCGCCGCACGCGAAGCTCCGCGGATGAGCCGTTCCGACGCCGAGCATCGCCTGCGCATCGACCTCGCCGCCTGCTACCGCCTGGTGGCGCACCACCGCTGGGACGACCTGGTCTTCACCCACATCTCGGCCCGCATCCCGGGCCCCGAGCACCACTTCCTCATCAACCCGTACGGCATGCTGTTCGAGGAGATCACCGCCTCGAGCCTGGTCAAGGTCGACCTCCACGGCGTCAAGGTCGAGGACAGCCCGCACCCGATCAACCCGGCTGGCTTCGTCATCCACAGCGCGATCCACGCCGCCCGCGAGGACGTCACGTGCATCGTCCACACCCACACGCCGGCCGGCGTCGCGGTGTCGGCGCAGACGCACGGGCTCCTGCCGATCTCGCAGCAGGCGACGATCGCGCTGGCGTCGCTCGCCTACCACGACTACGAGGGCATCGCGCTGCGCGACGACGAGAAGCCGCGGCTGGTCACCGATCTCGGCGATCGCTTCGGCCTCATCCTGCGCAACCACGGGCTGCTCACGTGCGGCGCCACCGTCGCCGACGCGTTCCTCGCCATGTACAACCTGCAGCGCGCCTGCGAGGTGCAGGTGCTCGCGCAGGCCGGCGGCAGCCCGCTGGTGCCGGTCGCCGCGCCGATCCTCGACGGCGTGCGCGCGAGCGTCGGCGCCGTCACCCGCGGCATGGCCGGCGGCATCGCCTGGCCCGGGCTCCTCCGCCTGCTCGATCGGGTCAACCCCGGCTACGCGTCGTAGCGGGGCGCCGCGCTACTTCGCGGTCAGCGTGTAGGTCGCGCGCGCGAGGTCGCCCGGCGTGGCCGTCACCGTGCCGTCGAGCGGCGCGTAGCCGGCCTTCTCGACGTGGAGCGTGTACGCCAGCGTCGCGTCGAGCAGCAGGAACGGGGCGGCGCCCTGCGCGTCGGTCGGCTTGGTCTGGCGCAGGCTCTCGTGCGAGACGACCACGGTCGCCCCCGCGACCGGCGCGCCGGCGGCGTCGACGATCGTCAGCAGGAGGCGGCCCTCGCGGGCCGTGGTGGTCAGCGCCGCGCCGGGGCGCGCGCGCACCGCGCCGGACACCGGCACGTCGACGAGCGGCGCCTTCCGGTGCGTCGTCTTGATGTGGATCTTCGTCGCGATCGGACCGACCGGCGCGTCGGCGGTCAGCGCGATCTCGACCACGTACTGCTTGCCCTTCACGTCCGGCAGCCGCTCCTCCGCGGCGGCCTCGCGCTGCTTCACCGAGATGAACGCCTCGTCGCTGGTGACGCTGCTGATCTTGAAGCTCTTGCCGTCCGACGCCGCGAGCACGATCACCGCCGGCGCCGGCAGCGGATCGCCCTGCACGTACAGGAAGCGTGCGTACGACGGTGTCGCCACCACCGCCGGCTTCTTGTCGGCCTCGGCCCGGGCCACACCGAGGAACGTGATCGCGAGGAGCAACACGGCGGCGCGCATGTCGGCCGACTGTAGCGCAGTCGCCGCCTGCGCATCGCCGGGGGGCGGCGCCCGTCAGTGTCCGCCGGGCAGGTGGACGTGCGCGAGCGGCAGCACCGCGTGGGCCGGGGTCTCCGCGGCAGGCGCGGCGGCCGTCGAGACCGTCCCCGCGGCGGCCGCCACCGCGACCGCCGGCGTCGTCGGCGTTGTCGCCGGCGGCGGGATCGCCGGCAGCCGGCTCGGCGCGAGCGCCGCGGCGATGGCGTGCTCGGGCGCGAGGCGCAGCTCCGTCGCGAGCCGTCCGCCGAGCCGCATGCTCAGGTTGCGGAGGAACCCCGCGCCGCGCGCCTCGCGCGACGCCGCGAGCACCGCCTCCAGCACCGACGGCTGAAAGTCGTCGCCCGGTCCGCCCGGCACCACGCGCCGCCGCTGCAGCAGCCCCGCGGTGCGGAAGCGGTCCCGCCAGCTCCGGGCGCACGCATCGAGCTGCTGGTCGAAGCCGTCATGGAGCTCGAGCGCATCGCCGGCGATCGGCGCGCTGCCGAACGCGCGCGCCGTGCGCCCCTCGGCGTCGACGGACGTGCAGGTGACGTTGACCGCATAGTCGCCATCCTCCGGCCGGTTGCGCAGCGTGAGCGTCGCGCCGTCCTCGGAGAGCTCCCACGCGACCGCGACATCGGTGCGGGTCGCGCGCGTCGTCGGCGGCGCGCCGGACACGCACTCCGCCGAGATGGCCACCGTGCCGCTCGTGCCGTCGAGCGCGACCGGCGCGTTGAAGCCGGCGACCGACCACCGGTACTGGATCGGGAACGACGCGTACTCGGGGCTCACCGTGAAGGTGACGCGCTGCTGTTGCCGGGTGCGCGTGTAGCCGAAGTTGCCCTCCGGGCAGCCGTGGCTGGCGTAGGTGCCGCTCTCGACCAGCGTCGCCTGGTCGACGCCGCTCGTCTGCGACAGCCGGAGCTGGGTGAAGTCGAACACCTCCGCCGGCCGCTCGACGACCGCGAGCAGGGACACGTGATCGGTGTCGACGTCGGTGTCGACGAGGGTGAGGCCGGGGACCGGCAGGCCGACGGCGAGGCTGCCGAACCCGGGCGCGATCGCCTGTCCGAGCGACGCGCCGATGATCATGTACGCGGCGTCGGCGAGCCCCATCGTGGCGAGCAGCGCGGGCAGCAGGACCGCGCCGAGCCAGAAGCCGGCGCCGAAGTCCTCGCCGGCGCCGCTCGACGCGGTCGTCCACGACGGCCGGATCGCGCCGCCCGCGACCGGCAGCGTGATGTTGCCGACGAGGTTGGCCCACACCGACGAGTCGTTGTCGTTGTGCGTGCGCGCCTGCAGCTCGACGCGCACGAGCCCCGGCTGCAGCGAGTCGGCGACCCGCGTGACCGTCCACGACGGCAGCGACGGGTACGGCACGCCCTGGCTCTGCCCGACCGTCGGCGGCAGCAGCGCCGGCGACGTCACGGCGAGCGCCTGCTGCACCGCCGGCGTGAAGACCAGCGCGTGGAAGACCTGCGGCGACAGCGAGAACATGGCGTGCCGCCCGGCCGGCAGGTGCGAGCGCGCGAGCTGCGACGGATCGCCGGCGCCGGTCTGCAGCAGGTTGGCGACGAGCACCAGCGCGGCGCGCTCGTCGGCCGACGCGGGGACGATGGCGAGGAGCTGCAGCTCGCGGCAGACGAGCGGCGCGAGCGACGGCGGCGCGGCCGGATCGACGCGGATCGGCAGCGGGATCGACAGCGGCGCCGCCGTCGGCGTGCCGTGCTCGTCGTCGCCGCGCACGAGCGCGCGGGCCGCGCTGCCGACCGCCTGCTCGAGGAGCGTGTACGACCGGGTGTCGCCGGCCGGCGCGGTGAGGCGCGCGGTGGCGTTGGCGCGCTCGAGGTGGACGGCGAGCACGCGCGCCGCCGCGTCGTGCGGCAGCGCGTCGACCGACAGCGGCAGGTCGAGGTCGAGGTGCCCCGACAGCCGGGTCGCGTCGGGCCGGAGCTGCGTGTTGCCGATCAGCGACGCGTGGCGGAACGACAGCCGCAGCGTGAGGACCGGCCCCGCGCGCACGAGCAGCTCGACGTCGAGGAAGACGAGGTGGAACCGGCCGCCGCCGGCCGAGGCCGGGATGTCGACCGACTGCTCGGTCGGCGGCGACAGCGAGAACATGGTCGCCTGCGAGCGCAGCAGCGCGAGGATCGCCTCGGTCGAGAGCTCGAGCGCGAGATCGAAGCCGGCCAGGGGATGCATGGGAGTCCTTTCGATCAGGCGCGACGCCGCCCGTCCGTCCGGGAGGCGTAACCTCCGCGGTTACGACGTAATCGCGGCGCCGATCGGCCAGACCCGCGCGCCTCGCGCCTCCGGCCCGCCTCCGGCCCGCGTCGCGACCGCATCGCGCGTGCCGGCGAGGCATCCTCTCGCCGGGCACGCCGGGCCGCGTCGGCCGACGCCGACCTCGCGGCCGCGCGGACCGACGTCACGCCGGCGGCTTGCGCGAACCGGGGCACATCGTGCCGAGCCCCTTCTGGTGGCTCGCGATCACGCCGCGCTGCAGCGGCTTCGACTTGCCGCAGCTCGCGCAGACGCCGACGTCCTCGCCACCGGCCGCCGGCGCGTCGGCGGCGGCCGCCTTCGCCGAGCCGCCCGCGTGCTGCGCCTCGCGGAGCCGTCGCATGTCCTCGACCTTGCCCATGGCGGCAGTGGACCCCGGATCGCGCCCGCCGGGAAGGGCGAACGCGCCCCCGGGATCGTCCGCGACGGCGTCAGGACTTCGCGCGCGGGACCGGACGCGGCCTGGCGGGGCCCGCGGGCGCGGGGAGCGACTTCTTCGCCGCCGGTGCGGCCTTCTTGTCCTTGTCGTCGCCGCCGATCGCGTCGTCGATCTCGAAGAACGCGCCGAGGAAGGCGCCGATCGCGCCGCCCATCACCGGCTGCCAGTCCTGCACCAGCCGCGACTGCGCCGACAGGAAGGAGATGTCGAGGCGGAAGCCGCCCCACACCTTCGCCACCAGCGCGTAGATGCCGACGCCGACGCCGTAGCCGAAGATCGCCTTCAGCACCGACACCCAGGTCGTCCCTTCCTTGTCGGTGATGAGCGCCCACAGCGGCCGGCCGGCGACGAGGCCGACCAGCGCGCCGATGATCCCGTAGGTGAGCCAGTGGAAGCCTCCGCCGAGGCCGGCGGCGAACGCCCCGTAGCCGACGGCGACGCCCACGACGAGGCCCTTCAACAGTCCCAGGATCAGCTTGAGCAAGGCGCGCGACCTCCCTGTATCCCGAAAGGATGCGCGCAAAGACCGGCCGCGGCAACCACTCTCGACGCCCCGCTGTGGATCGCGTCACCGACGGCACTTCGCAACGTTTCTTCACGCGCCCGCGCCCGCCGCCGCAACGGTCGAGCGGCGCGCTCAGCTCGGCGGATTGACCGCCAGCGCCGGGGACGCCGGCCCCGCGGCCGCCGGCACCGCCGCCGGCGTCGTCGAGATGCCGCCCAGCCGCGCGACCAGCCCCTTCACGCTCGCGCGGTACGCCGCCAGGTCCTTCCGCGCCACGCCCGCCGCGCGAGCAGGCTTCATGGTCTGGAAGTCGATGTAGACGCCGTTCTTCTTCACGCCGAAGTGCAGGTGCGGCCCCGTCGACAGCCCGGTGTTGCCCGAGTAGCCGATGACCGTCTTCGCCGCGACCCGCTGGCCGATCTTCGTCATCTTGCCGATCTTCGACAGGTGCATGTAGAGCGTGGTCAGCCCGTTGTCGTGGCGGATGGTGACCATGTTGCCCGCGCCGCCGGCCGGCCCCGCCTGCACGATCACGCCGTCGGCCGCGGCCCACACCGGCGTCCCCACCGGGCAGGCGAAGTCGGTCCCGAAGTGACCCTTGATGCGGTGGAGGATCGGGTGCATCCGGTGCGGGTTGAACCCGCTCGACACCCGCGCGAACTTGAGCGGCGTCTTCAGCATCGAGCGCTCGAGGCTCTCGCCGTCCTCGTCGAAGTAGCGGCCCTGCTCCGCGCCCGGCGGCACCCAGTAGAAGGCGCGGTGGGTGCCCTCCTTGCCCGCGTACTCGGCCGCGAGGATGCGGCGGTAGCGGAGGAACGTGTCGCCGGCGAACTCCTTCTCGACGACGACGCGGAACTCGTCGCCGTCGTGGGTGTCGTTGTAGAAGTCGACGTCGTAGGCGAAGACGTCGACGAAGAAGCCGACCAGCGTGCCGTCCTCGCCGGCGGCCTTGATCGCCGCGTAGAGCGAGCTGTCGACCCGGCCGCCGATCTCGCGTACCTCGATGCGCGTCTGCTGCTCGTCCTTCTTGCCGGTGAGCTGGCCGGTCGCGTGATCGCGCTCGATGCGGACGGTGACCGTCTTCGACACCGTCAGCTCGAACGACTGCACCTGGCCGTCGTCGTCGAGCTCGAGGCGGAACGGCTGGCCGGCGCGCAGGCCGCGCAGGTCGAAGACCGGGCCGACCGCGCGGATCAGCTCGTCGGCGGCCGCCGGCTCGAGGTGCAGCCGCGTGCGGAGGATCTTGCCGAGGCTCTCGTCCTTCTCGACCTTGCCCTCGAGGACGCCGGTCGGCCGCGGCACCGACGCGCCCGGCCCCTGCGCGACCGCGGGCACCGGCGGCGGCGGCGGCCCGGCCTTGTCGAGCGGCGCGGTGCCGAGGTTGGCCGCGCGCGCCTTGACCGCGCGGATGCTGGTGCCGTCCTTCCACACGAAGATGTAGAGGTTCACCAGCACCATCGCGCCCAGGAGCAGCAGGAGGCGCAGCGTGCCGCGCCGCGCCGGCGGACGGCCGTCGAGCGTGAGGACCGAGGATCGCTTGCGAGAGCTGGGGCGCCTGTCGACCATGCCGCCGGTTCCGGTGGACGACCCTGATACCACAGGGGCAAAGGCGCGGGCAAAAACAAGAAAGCGGCCTCGCGCGCCGGTCTCGCGGCGGCGGGACGATCTCGCCGATCGCGGCAAATTGGCGACCGTTCACGGGGGCGTGTTACGCCCGGCCATCGGCCCACGAGGTGCTCCGTGACGCCACGGCAACCTGCTGTACCCGACCCCGACCAGCTAGACCTTTTCGCCGCGGCGAGTAAGGTCAGCGCCCCCGGCGCGCCCCCGGCGCCGCCACCAGAACCCGTCTCACGCATCATGGCCAAGAAGCCCACCGTCGCCCCTCGCTCGTCCCGCGCTGCAGGATCCGGCGCCGAACCGCCGGCCCCGCCCGACGACGACGCCGGCGGCGCCGGGGGCGGCCCCGCCGACGGCGACACGTCGCTCGAGACGGAGACCCGGCGGCGCTACCTGAACTACGCGCTGTCGGTCATCACGTCGCGCGCCCTGCCGGACGTGCGCGACGGCCTGAAGCCGGTGCAGCGCCGCATCCTGTTCGCGATGCTCAACGACGAGCACCTGCGGCCGGACGCCAAGCACCGCAAGTGCGCGAAGGTGGTCGGCTCGGTGATCGGCCGCTACCACCCGCACGGCGACACCGCCGCCTACGACGCCATGGTCCGCATGGCGCAGGACTTCACGTTCCGCGTCCCGCTGGTCGACGGCTCCGGCAACTTCGGCTCGCTCGACGGCGACGAGGCCGCCCACTACCGCTACACCGAGTGCCGGCTGGCGCCGCCGGCGATGGAGCTCCTCCGCGAGCTCGACAGCGCGACCGTCGACTTCCGCCCCAACTACGACGGCACGACCGAGGAGCCGGTCGTGCTGCCGGCGCGGTTCTGCAACCTGCTCGTCAACGGCAGCTCCGGCATCGCCGTCGGCATGGCGACCAACATCCCGCCGCACAACCTGCGGGAGGTCACCAGCGCCGCCATCGCGCTCGCCGAGGATCCCGACCTGTCGACGGTCGGGATCATGAAGTACATCCTCGGCCCCGACTTCCCGACCGGCGGCCAGCTCCTCAACAGCAAGGTCGAGCTGCGCTCGATCTACGAGGCGGGCCAGGGCGCCCTGCGCGTGCGCGGCGAGTACAAGCTCGAGGAGAAGAAGCGCGGCGGCACCGACATCGTCATCACGTCGATCCCGTGGGCGATGACCAAGGCGTCGCTCGTCGAGAAGATCGCGCAGGTCATCATCGAGCGGAAGCTGCCGTACCTGCTCGACGTCCGCGACGAGTCCACCACCGACGTCCGCATCGTGCTCGAGATCAAGCGCGACGCCGACCCGGCGATGGTGATGGCGTACCTCTACAAGAACACGCCGCTCCAGTCGAACTTCAACGTCAACCTCACCTGCCTGGTGCCGCCCGAGTACCTCGCGGGTGAAGGCGGCGCCGAGCCGGAGGTCGGCGACGACGGCCAGCCGATCGTCGGCGCCCCGCAGCCGCGGCGGCTCGGCATCAAGGAGGTGCTGCGGTACTTCCTCGACTTCCGCTACGAGGTCACCTGCCGGCGCTTCGAGCACGAGCTGGCGCAGCTCAAGAAGCGCATCCACATCCTGCTCGGCTTCGCGACCGTCTTCGACGCGCTCGACGAGCTGATCAAGCTCATCCGCGCGTCGGAAGGCAAGGCGGACGCCGCGGCGAAGATCACGAAGCGGTTCGGCCTCGACGAGATCCAGGTCGAGGCGATCCTCGAGCTCAAGCTCTACAAGCTGGCCAGGCTGGAGATCAAGGTCATCCGCGAGGAGCTGGCCGAGAAGGAGTCGGCGGCGCGCAAGATCGAGGCGATCCTGAAGAGCGAGACGAAGCTGTGGGGCGTCGTCAAGGACGACCTCAAGGCGGTGGCGGCGGAGCTGGGCACCGCGCGCAGGACGAAGACCGGCGGCGCCGGCGACGAGCCGGAGTTCGACGCCAGCGACTTCATCGTCGACGAGGACGCCCACGTCGTCGTGACCCGCGACGGCTGGATCAAGCGGGTGCGCGAGCTCAAGGACCCGACGTCGACGAGGACGCGCGAGGGGGACGCGGTGACGGCGGTGCTGCCCGGCTCGACGCGCGAGAAGGTCATCTTCTTCACCAACTTCGGCGCGGCGTACGTCATCAAGATCAACGACATCGCGCCGTCGACCGGCTACGGCGATCCGGCGCAGAAGTACTTCAAGTTCGACGACGGCGAGCGGATCGTGGCGGCGCGGTCGCTCGATCCGCGCATGCAGCCGCCGGCGACGATGCTCGCGGTCACCCGCGACGGCTACGGGCTCCGGTTCGCGATGGCGGCCCACGCCGAGGTCACGACCAAGGCCGGGCGGCGCTACGCGAAGCCGGCCGAGGGCGATCAGGTGATCGACGTGATCGGCGTGGCGGACAGCGACGTCGTGGTGGTCGCCACCAGCGACGGCCACGTGCTGCACTGCAAGGCCGACGAGGTGAACCAGCTCGAGGGCCCGGGCCGCGGCGTCACGGTGATCAAGACCGAGGAGGGCGCCCACGTGATCGGCTTCGTCGCCGGTGACAAGCACACGACGATGACGATCGAGAACGCGGCGGGCAAGACGTGGGAGCTGAAGGCGGACCCGAAGGAGGTCACCGCGCGCGGCGGCAAGGGCCACCCGCTCCAGCGCAAGACGACGTTCACCCGCCAGCCGGTCGCGGTCACCATCCCGAGCCTCGGCACGTCGACGGAGGGCAAGTAGCGATGGCGCAGGCGAAGAAGTACGGCGCGGAGTCGATCACCGTCCTGAAGGGCCTGGACCCGGTCCGCAAGCGGCCGGGCATGTACATCGGCGGCACCGGCAAGGACGGCTACCACCACCTGCTGTGGGAGATCGTCGACAACTCGATCGACGAGGCGATCAACGGGCACGCGACGCGCGTCGAGGTGACGCTGCACGCCGGCGGCAAGAGCGCCACCGTCGACGACAACGGCCGCGGCATCCCGGTCGAGATGATGAAGGACGAGAAGAAGCCGGCCGTCGAGGTCGTCTTCACCAGCCTGCACTCGGGCGGCAAGTTCGAGCGCGGCGAGAGCTACGCGGTGTCGGGCGGCCTCCACGGCGTCGGCGCGGCGGTCGTCAACGCGCTGTCGAGCGAGCTGATCGTGCAGGTCAAGCGCGACGGCGAGCGGCACGAGCTGCGGTTCGCCCGCGGCGCGGCGACCACGAAGCTGAAGAACCTCGGCGGCGCCCGCGGCAGCGGCACGCGGATCACCTTCACGCCCGACGAGGAGGTGTTCGGCTCGAAGCTGTCGTTCGACGCCGGGCTGATCGCCGAGCGGCTCGAGACCAAGAGCTACCTGCACCACGGCCTCGAGATGGTCTTCATCGACGAGACCCAGAAGCCGGCGGTGACGCACCGGTTCGTCCACGAGCAGGGCATCGCCGAGTGGCTGCCGGCGCTCGTCGTCGCGCGCGGCAAGGCGGCGGTGCCGGCGGGCGGCGCGGTCTTCTACTTCGAGAAGAAGGACGACGACGCCAAGCTGGGCGTCGAGCTGGCGCTGCAGTGGACCGAGGCGACCGACGACCTCATCAAGAGCCACGTCAACAGCGTGCCGACCCCCGACGGCGGCACGCACGACCAGGGCCTGCGCACCGCGATCGTGAAGGCGGTCCGCAACTACATCGGCACGCACGGGCTCGATCCGAAGGGCGTGACGCTGACCGCGGAGGACATCCGCGAGGGCGTCGTCGCGATCCTGTCGACCTACGTCCACGACCCGCAGTTCCAGAGCCAGACCAAGAACCGGCTCAACAACCCGGAGATCGCGGCGCAGGTCGAGGGGCTGGTGCGGCCGGCGCTCGAGAACTACCTCAACGGCAATCCCAACTGGGCGCAGGCGGTGGTCGCGCGGACGATCATCTCCGCGCGCGCGCGCGAGGCGTCGCGGGCGGCGAAGGAGGGCGTGACCCGCAAGACGGCGGTGAGCCACCGGCTCAACCTGCCGGGCAAGCTGGCCGACTGCGCGTCGACGGATCCGGCCGAGAGCGAGCTGTTCATCGTCGAGGGCGACTCCGCCGGCGGCTCCGCCAAGCAGGGCCGCGACCGGCGCACGCAGGCGATCCTGCCGCTCAAGGGCAAGGTGCTCAACACCTTCCAGGCCAACGACGCGAAGCTGTCGGGCAACAAGGAGCTCGGCGACATCGTCAACGCGCTCGGCTGCGGCCTCGGCGAGTCGCTCGACACCGGCAAGCTCCGCTACGGGCGGGTCATCATCCTCACCGATGCCGACGCCGACGGCCACCACATCTCGACCCTGCTCTTGACCTTCTTCTTCCGCCACATGCGGAAGCTCATCGACGAGGGCCACGTCTACCTGGCGCAGCCGCCGCTCTATCGCATCGACATCGGCAAGCAGACGTTCTGGGCGCTCGACGATCTCCACAAGGAGCGCCTGATCAAGCAGCACGCGAAGGGCAACGCGAAGCCGTCGATCACCCGGTTCAAGGGCCTCGGCGAGATGAACCCGGAGACGCTCAAGCAGACGACGCTCGACCCGAAGTCGCGGCAGGCGCTGCGGGTGCGGGTGCTGCCCGGCGAGGAGCTGTCGACCGACACCACGATCTCGGAGCTGATGGGCCGGGACGTCGCGCCGCGCTTCAAGCTCATCACCGAGAACTCGCAGGCGCTCGACGAGCTCGACGTGTAGCCTTCACGGGAGGCGCTGGCGGCGCTCGCGGCCGCCGGGCGCGCGCGGCGGCAGGATGAGGTCGACGACGTGGCGCGGCGGCCTGGGCCCGAGCGCGGCCAGGATCGCGGCGTGGAGCGCGCGGAAGTCGGGCGTGTCGTCCGGCCGATCGTGGCGGATCATCATCGACACGTGGCGGCTGCCGAGGTCGGCGGTGACCGAGCTGCGCAGCGTCGAGCCCGGGTAGACCGGCGCGCGCGTCCCCGGGTGGGCCAGCTCGAACCACCAGCGGAGACGGACGCCGACCGCCGCCAGGCCGCCCACCTTCGGCAGCCGCTCGTGCGCCTCCTGGAAGGCGAGCAGCGCGTCGCGGTCGATGGCGGCGCCAGGCCACTCCCATTCCCAGTGGAAGAGGTAGCCGCTCGCCCCCGACGCCCAGCGGCGGTGGCGGCCCGGCCCGAAGCGGGCGGTCGCCTCCTCGACGAGCGGCCCCGGCCGGTAGCCGATCGCGGCGAGCGCCTCCGCCTCCTTCGCCGGATCGGCCGGCTGCCCGCGGGTGCGGCGCGCCAGCTCCGGGCCGAGCTCCTCGTGGATGCGCAGGTGCGATTCCTCGGGCGTGGGGTCGACCGCGAACGCCTGGACGAACTGCGCGAGCAGATCGTACAGGACGCGCCCGCGGCGGGTCCGCGAGGTCCAGACCGCGTGGAACGCGATCCACGGCGTCGGGTGCGTCACCCGCGCAGCGTCCCACGGGCGCGGTGTGCGGTCAGCCGCGCGGCGGTCGATTGTCAGGCGAGGCGAGGCCCGACGCCGCGCGATCGTCGTAGGGTCGGGCATGGGCTCGTGCGCGCCCTCTCGAGCGCTCGCTCTGGCCATCGTCGTCGCGGCTGCGCTGGCGCCGACCGACGCGATCGCCGATCGCGCGATCGCCGGCACCGTCGTCGACGCCCGCACCGGCAAGCCGCTCGCCGGCGCGGTCATCCTGGTCGGCGACAGCGAGGCGACGTCCGACGACGACGGCGGGTTCCGCGTCCCGCTCGACGGCCGCGAGCGGGTCGACGTCACCGTGGTCGCCGACGGCTACGCGCCGTACTTCAGCACGGTGCGCGCCGGCTCGAAGCTGACGATCCGGCTGGTCGCCGAGGCCGGCGGCAGCGAGCTCATCCGCCTGCACGCGCGCGCGCCCGACGCGCCGCCGCTCGAGCTCGACACCGACGAGATCCGCACCCAGCCGGGCGCCGGCAACGACGTGCTGCGCGCGCTGCAGAGCCTGCCGGGCGTCGCGCGCACGCCGTTCGGGCTGGGCGGCCTCGCGCTGCGCGGCACCGCCCCGCGCGACACCCGCGTCTACCTCGACGGCATGGAGGTCCCGCTCCTCTACCACTTCGGCGGCATCGCGTCGTTCGTGCCGACCGGCGCGGTCGCCGACGTCTCGCTGGAGCCGGGCGGCGCCGGCCCGCGCTACGGCCGCGGGCTCGGCGGCGTCGCGCTCGTCACCTCGCGGGCGGGCCGCCGCGATCGCTGGCGCGCGAGCGGCGAGGTCAGCCTCATCCACGCCGCCGCGCTCGGCGAGGGGCCGGGCCCGCTCGAGGGGAGCTGGCTGGTCGGCTTCCGCC
This sequence comes from Kofleriaceae bacterium, assembly GCA_035546475.1. GTDB lineage: Bacteria > Myxococcota_A > Polyangia > Haliangiales > Haliangiaceae > UBA2376. The sequence goes on along the minus strand of DASZXE010000188.1, from coordinate 495 downwards.
GCTCCTACTTCGACGGCATCCTCGCGGCGTCGGGGCTCGAGCTGGCCGTCGTGCCGCGCTACCTCGACGCGCAGCTCCGCTGGGAGTCGGGCGACCACCGGTGGCTGGCGATCGCGGTCGGCTCCGACGACCTCCTGTCGCTCCTGCCCGACGGCGCGATGGTCGGCGGCCTCGACGCGACCAACGTGCAGTCGTTCGACTACCGCGCGCGCTTCCTGCGGCTCGGCGTGCGCTACCGCGCGAGCCGCGGGCGGACGACGCTGTCGATCATGCCGTCGTTCGGCGTCGACAAGCTCGACGCCGCCGCGGTCCACAAGGGCATCGACAAGGGCATGCACCGCACGACCCTGCCGATCTGGCTGCGCGCCGAGCTGACGACGCCGCTGGCCGGCGGCACGTTCGCGATCGGCGTCGACGGCGGCTGGCAGCACCACTCGTACGACCTGCTCAACACGCCGCCGCCGACGCTGATGGATCCGGACCCGACCGACGTCA
>DASZXE010000187.1:0-6018 GCA_035546475.1 Kofleriaceae bacterium | reverse complement strand
GACCTGCTCGTCGACGCCACCAGCGCGGCGCTCGACGACGACGGCGACCGCGCGCTCGCCGAGCAGGTGCCGGTCGGCGCGCTCCCGAGGGACGCGGCGGTCGTGTCGCTCATCTATCATCGCCGCCCGGCCCTCCTCGTGCGCGCCGCCGAGCGCGGCCTGCGCACCGGCGACGGCCTCGCCATGCTGCTGCACCAGGGCGCGCGGGCGTTCACGATCTGGACGGGACAGCCCGCGCCGCTCGAGGCCATGCGCGCCGCGCTGACGCAGGCCGCAGCCTGACACCGAGGCTGCGCACCGCGCCGCGGCGCGTGACCTGGTGGCACGACGCCTGCACGATCCGCTCGCACTCGCGAGGAGGCCGTCCGCATGATCGCGAAACCCCGCAGCGTCACGGCTGGGGTCGGCTGCGCACTGTTGCTCGGATTCACACTCGCCGGTCCGGCCCGGGCCGACGACGCACAGCAGCAGCCGTGCACACCCTCCGACCACACGCCGCCGTGCGGCGGCCCGGAGACGTCGCTGTCCGGCATCGGCGGCCAGCAGCTCGTCGGTGGCCCGGGCGCCGACACGTCGTACCCGGAGCTCACCGGCGACGACGACAGCACGCCGGCCTCCGACGCCGACCGCCACTGGGTCGAGAGCCCGTACGCGCCGCACGACACGACCGGCGCCAACCTTCGCCTCGGCAGCGCGGTCGGCCGGCTCATCCACGACGACCACCGCTACACGGCGCTCGGCGTCACCGTCGCCGGCGGGCCGCGCATGGGCCGCTTCACGCTCGAGGGCCACTACACGTACCTCCAGCTCAGCGCGCCCGGCCCGTCGGAGCAGGTGTTCGGCAGCGCGCACCGCGTCGGGCTGATGGGCCGCGCGGACCTGGTGCGCCTCGACTCGCACATCGTCGGCGCCAACGCGCTGCTCGCCTTCTACGGCGAGGCCGGCATGATGCACGAGCTCCACCGCTGGCTGAAGCCGGGCGTCTACGAGCGCCGCGAGGTCTCGCGCGACGGCGGCCGCACCGGCGCCGTCGTCGGCTTCGGCTTCAACCTCGACCTGCGGCTCGAGCAGCCGCGCGGCTTCCCGAACCGGATCGGCTGGCAGCTCGGCTGGCAGATGACCGCCAGCGACGAGCACGACCCCGATCCGACGATGATCTGCAAGGGCGTGAGCTGCCTGATGCAGACGACCGCGACCCACGGCCCGACGCGCGACACGTCGATGCTCGTCACGTCGACGATCGCCTTCACCTGGTAGCGCGCGCCGGCGCCGGCTCAGAAGCTGCGCGTCGCGGACGTCACCAGGCCGATCACCGCCGCCAGCCAGGTGATCGCGACGACGCCGGCGACGGCGCCGATCGCGAACGTGCTCGGCCCGCGGCCGTCGCGCCGCGGGTCCCACGACGCGAGCACCGCCAGCGCGGCGAGGCCGAGCACGACGCCGACCGCGACCCAGTGCTCCTTGACGTCGAACCAGCGGGCGACCCGCGCGCTGCGCTTGCTCGCGTCGCGCTCGAGCGCGTCGAGCAGCGCCGGGTTCGCCTCGCGCGCGGGCCGGCCCTCGAGGCGCGCGACCTGGTCCTCCGACGCCTCGAGCCGCGCGCGCGCGTCGGCGCTGACGGCGGTCGAGCGCGTCAGGTACTCGAGCTTCACGCGCGCCTTGTACGTCGGGTACAGGACGAGCCCGGCCGCCATGGTCGCCAGGTAGAGCACCATCGCGATCAGCGCGAACCGCCGCACGGACCGGATGCGGCCCGGCTGCCCGCGCACCAGCTTGAGCAGCCAGGTGAGCCAGTGCGTCGCGGCCGCGACCACCGCCACCGCCAGCGCGGCGTGGAGGACGAGCAGCCAGCGCGCGACGGCGGGCGAGACCACGCCGCGAGCCTACCAGCCGAAAGCGACCCGGGGAGCCGCGATGGCTCCCCGGTGCGCAGGTCAAGCGAATGGAACGGTGGCGGGCGCGACGGGCTCGTCGAGGCCACGCCTCGGTCGCGCCGGAAGCGAAGGATCGTCGCGGCCGCAGGTGTCGCTAGGCCGGCTGCCCGGCGTTGCGGCCGCGGCGCAGGAACGCCGGCACGTCGAGCTCGTTGTCGCCCTCGTCGCCGAGGATGGCGCGGAAGGTCGGCCGCGACTGGTTGCCGCGCTTGCCCTGCGGCATCGCCGCCGGGATCGCGCTGTCCGACGCCGACGGGCCCGACCCCATCGCCACGCGCACGCTCGGCTCGCGCTCGGGCACCGGCTCGTCGACCTGCAGGTCGCACAGCGCCTGATCGACCGCGCTCAGCGGCTCGGCGTCGGTCCACTGGATGTCGACCTCGGGCTCGTCGACGACCATCGCCGGCGGCTTGAGCTCGCCCGACGCCTTGCGCGCCGGCATCACCGCCGGCGGCACCATCGTCGCCTCGTACGGCAAGGTCACCTGCTGCGAGGTCCGCGTCGTGCCGCGGGTCGGCACCGGCTGCGACGGCTCCGGCGCGACCGTCTTCGGCGCGCGATCGAAGCCGGTCGCGATCACCGTGATGCGGACCTCGTCGGTCAGGTTCGGATCGATCACCGAGCCGAAGATGATGTTGGCGTCCTCGTGCGCGGCGTTCTGGATGAGCGTCGACGCCTCGTTGACCTCGTGCAGCGTGAGGTCGGGGCCGCCGGTGATGTTGATGAGGATGCCGGTCGCGCCCTGGATGCTCACGTCCTCGAGGAGCGGCGAGCTGATCGCCATCTCGGCCGCCTCGAGCGCGCGCTTCTTGCCCGAGCCGACACCGGCGCCCATCAGCGCGCGGCCCATGTCGTTCATGATCGTGCGGACGTCGGCGAAGTCGACGTTGATGAGGCCGGGCACCGTCATCAGGTCGGAGATGCCCTGGACCGCGTTGAGCAGCACCGAGTCGGCGCGGCGGAAGGCGTCGACCATCGACATCTGCGCGCCGGCGAGCGCGAGCAGCCGCGTGTTCGGGATGACGATCAGGGTGTCGACCGCGGCCTCGAGGCGGCGGATGCCGTCGTCGGCGTAGCGCGCGCGCTTCTTGCCCTCGAAGCCGAACGGCTTGGTGACGACGCCGACGGTGAGCGCGCCGCAGTCGCGGGCGACCTGCGCGATGACCGGCGCGGCGCCGGTGCCGGTGCCGCCGCCCATGCCGGCGGTGACGAACACCATGTCGGCGCCGCTGATGGCGTCGGCGATCCGCTGGATGCTCTCCTCGGCGGAGCGGCGGCCGATGTCGGGGTTGGCGCCCGCGCCGAGGCCGCGGGTGAGATCCGAGCCGAGCTGGATCTTGTTGGGCGCCAGGTTGGCCTCGAGCGCCTGGCGATCGGTGTTGGCGGCCACGAACTCGACGCCGTCGAGGTTGCCGCTGATCATGGTGTTGACCGCGTTGCCGCCGCCGCCACCGACCCCGATGACCAGGATCTTGGCGTGGTTGATGTCCTCGAATTCGATGAGCGCCATGGGTTCTTCCTCTCGGTGACGATCCCTTGATGCCCATATGCAAGCGGGGATCGGATCAGGGCAACTTTTCGATCGAACAGCGCGCGATTTTTTTGCGATCCGGATCTGCTCGGTGGATCGCGCGCCCGCGCAGGGCCCGACAGCCGGCCTAGAACATCTCGGCGAGGCGCGACCACGCCCGCTTGATCAGCCCGCGCTCGTTCGCCTGCGTGGTCTGCGCGCGCGTCTGCAGCGCGCGGCCGTGGCTGGCGCCGTAGACGACCAGGCCGACGCCCGTCGAGTACGACGGCGACTTCACGACGTCGACGAGGCCGCCGACCTTGGTCGGGAAGCCGCGGCGGGTCGGCAGCCCGAGCACGTGCTCGGCGACCTCGCAGGTGCCGTCGAGGCAGGTCGCGCCGCCGGTGAGCACGACGCCGGCGGCGAGCCCGTCGGCCCAGCCGGACCGCATCAGCTCGCGCTTGACGTGCTCGAAGATCTCCTCGATGCGCGGCTCGATGATCTCGACCAGGTTCGCGCGCGGCAGCACGCGCGGGCCGCGGCCGCCGACCGACGGGACCTCCATCGTCTCGTCGTCGGCGATCAGGCTCCGCGACGCGCAGCCGTACTTGCGCTTGATCTTCTCCGCCGAGTCGAGCGGCGTGCGCAGCACCGTCGCGATGTCGTTCGTCACGTGGCCGCCGCCGAGCGGCAGCACCGCCGTGTGGACGATGGCACCGTCGGCGAAGATGGCGATGTCGCAGGTGCCGCCGCCGATGTCGACCAGCGCGACGCCCAGCTCGCGCTCGTCGTCCTCGAGGACCGCCTGCGCCGAGGCCAGCGGCTCGAGGACGATGTCGGCGACCTGCAGCCCGCAGCGGTTCGCGCACTTCACGACGTTCTGCGCCGACGTCACGGCGGTGGTCACGATGTGGACCTTCGCCTCGAGGCGCACGCCGGCCATGCCGAGCGGGTCGCGGATGCCGTCCTGATCGTCGACGACGTACTGCTGCGGCAGCACGTGCAGCACCTCGCGGTCCATCGGGATCGCGACCGCCTTCGCCGCCTCGATCACGCGGGCGACGTCCGCGTCGCGGACCTCCTTGTCCTTGACCGCGACGATGCCGTGCGAGTTGAGCCCGCGCACGTGCGCGCCGGAGATCGCCGCGTAGACGGTCGAGATCTGGCAGCCCGCCATGTTCTCGGCCTCGTCGATGGCGGCCTTGATCGAGCTGACCGTCGCGTCGATGTTGACGACCACGCCGCGGCGCAGCCCCTTCGATGGCGCGGTGCCGATGCCGATGATGTCGACGCCGTCGTCGGTCACCTCGCCGGCGATCGCGGCGATCTTGGTGGTGCCGATGTCGAGGCCGACGATGATCTCGGAGGTCTTGGTCTTGGCCATGGGGGCTCGGGGCACTCTGCGTCAGGGGTTGGCGAACGAGACGGTGACCAGATCGCTGCGGGTGTCGCTCTCGACGTGGACGGCGCGGGCGCGCCGCCGCTCGTCGGGAGAGAGCGCCGCCCACGCCGCGTCGAAGCGGCGGAGGCGGGTGGCGAGCTCGGGGCCGGCGGCGTCGCCGACCCGCACCGCGACCGCGTCGTCGAAGGTGTAGAGCGTGGCGCCGTGCTGGTCGACGCGCACCTCGCCGATCGCCGGCCGCGCCGCGCCGTCGCCCGCGCCGGCATCGCTCCAGGCGCCGACGACCTCGAGGGCGTGCTTGATGCGGTCGGCCGCCTCGTCGGGGGCGCTGGTGAACAGCGGGCGCGGCACGCCGGAGATCACCGGGAGGCCCTCGCCCTCGCCGCGGTCGAGCTCGGCGCGCTTGAACGGGCGGCCGGCGGCGTCGACGAGGTAGAGGCCGTCGGCGGAGACGACCGCGGCCGGCGTCCGCTCGACGATCTCGACGGTGACCGAGCGTGGCAGGTGCCGGCGCACGCGGGCGCGGGCGACCCACGGCTCGGCGGCGAGCACGCGCTCGGCGGCGTCGGTGTCGACGGAGAAGACGTTGTCGCCGGCGTGGAACGGCAGGAGGTCGCGGACCTGATCGTCGGTGAGCACGTGGCTGCCGTGGACGGCGATCGTCGCGACCGCGAACCGCGGCGAGGTCGTCGCCCAGCGGTGGACGCCCCAGACGCCGCCGCCGACCGCGCCGACCGCGACCAGCGCCAGCATCGACGGCGCCGAGCGGCGCAGCGCGCGGCCGCACGCCTCGACGACCGCGCGCGGGCGCGGCAGCCGGGTGATGAACGGGCTCGGCCGGCGCTTGTTCGGGCGCAGGACGATCCGCGAGCTACGCGGCACGCGCGCGGCGGCCGGTGGCGGCGCGGGCGCGTTCGTCGAGCGGGATCGATCCATGGTCTGCGAAATACGCACGCCCGGATCGAGGGGGCAATTTTTCGAACGTCGTCGAGAACAGATCCGGATCCACTCCGGATCTCCTCGGGAACGGGCGTTCAGGTCGGCACGCGCCGGCGCTCGTGCGCGCCCGTGCCGCGCGCGGCGCGGCGGCGCTACTTCTCGCCGCGGGTCGGCGTCTCGACGACGATCGTCGGCGAGTCGTCGAACTCGGGCAGCCCGTCGGCGTCGCTGTC
>DASZXE010000186.1:0-3935 GCA_035546475.1 Kofleriaceae bacterium | reverse complement strand
CGGCGGCGATGGGGGCGCTAGTGCCGGTGGTGGCGGGCGAGGCGGTGGCGGCTGGCGCGGCGGCGGGCGCGGCGGCGATGGTGGAGCCGGGGCCGGCGGCCGCAGGCTCGGCGGCGAGGATGTCGGTCGCGTCGAGCTGGCCGTCGAGCACGCGGCGGCACTCCTCGAAGCTGTCCGCCTCGTCGCAGTTGGTCTGCGCGTAGAGGCCGGCGGTGCCGACGGCCGACGCGGTCACGGTGAAGTCGACCTGGCGCGACTGGTGCGGGCCGAGATCGATCGGGTCGTCGCCGCCGGTGATCGTGAGCTGCTCGTCGGCGAGGCCGGCGTAGTCGTCGCGGTAGAGCGGCGGCCGCACCAGCCGCACGGCGACGTGGGTGATCGCCTTCTTGCCGGGGTTCTTGACGGTGACGACGACGTGGAACGGCTGGCCCACGGTCGCGGTGTCGGGCACGGCGAGCGCGACCACGCCGTGCGTCGGCCGGGTCTGCACCTGCAGCCGCGCGGTCTCGCCCGGCTTGCCGATGATCGTGGCCGGGTCGGGCACGCCGCTGTCGTCGCTGTCGGCGGCGGCCGCGACCTCGGCATCGCTGCCACTGCCGCTGCCGTCGCCCTGCGCCTCGTCGTCGGCGTCCGGGTTGCCGACCGCGAAGTACGCGCTCGACCACGCGCCGTAGATGTCGCCCGGGTCCTCCATCGGGTTGCCGACGCGGCTCGCCTTGCGGCGCATGCGCTCGAGGCGGTCGGCCGCCTTCGGCGCCATCACGAGGATCGAGTAGGTGCCGAACGGCGCCACGCCATCCATCTCGAGGCCGCGGTAGCCGCGCAGCGCGAACGCGAGCGTGCGCTGCGCGCCGGCGGTGCCGCCCGGGATCGTCACGACCTCGCGCGCCACGCGCCGGGGCGGCGTCTCGACGCGGCCGCCGCCCGAGCCGACCGACTCCATGACGAGCACGGCGACCTTCACGTCGTGGTCGGCCGGCTTCGTCGCGGTGAGCGTCAGGTGGACGGTGTCGCCCGCGTCGACGATCGAGCGGTCGACCTTCGCGTCGATGGTGGCGCCGTCGAGCGTCACCGAGTGCGCGGCCGGCGCGATCAGCTTGCCGATCTGCGCGGAGCCGGCGGAGAGCCGCTCGATGGCGGCGGGCACGAGGATGGCGGTGGTGATCCCGAAGGCGGCGAGTCCGACGTGGCGCATGCCCCCGGAGAATCCAAGAACGGGGCCAAGGCCAACTGCCCGTGATCGCAAGCCGAAACGCGCGCTGTGGGCCGGCGGACGCGGCCCGCGTGTCCAGGCGAGACGGTGCCCGGCTCCTACTCCGCGCCGCTCCGCCTACAGCGCCACCGCCGCAGCCCGCTACAGCGACGACAGGTACGCGACCAGGTCGTCCGTCTGCGCCGCCGAGAGCTGCGACGTGTGGCCGTGCAGGTCGCCGCCGCCGCACGGGCCGAACCGGTCGGCCAGTGTCTTCGCGCAGCCGTCGTGCAGGTACGGCGGCCGGCTGGCGACGCCGAGCAGGCTCGGGACCTTGAACGCCTCGCCGGCCGCGCCGGTGCCGACCGCGAAGCGCGCGTCGTTGGTGAACAGCGCGCCGCCGTGGCATGAGCTGCAGCCGACCTCGCTCGAGTCGAACAGCGCCTTGCCGCGCGCGATCGCCGCCGCGTCGCCGGGCGCGGGCGCGGGCGCCGGCACGCGATCGAGCCACGGGCCGAGCGACGCCAGCTCGGTCGCGGTCAGCGCGCCACCGGCCATGCGGCCGGTGAAGACCTCCGTCATCAGCGCCGGCAGGTCGTCGAGGTCGCCGGACCAGTGGTACGGCGCGCGGCCGCTGATGTGGCCAGACAGGTTCTGCGTGCGGCGCTTGCCGAGGTCGACGAAGTCCCAGACGAGGCCGTCGTCGCCGCCCTCCGGGTGGCACGACGCGCACGCGAGCTTGGCCGCGGTCTGCCGGTGGAAGAGCGCGCGGCCGGCGTCGTAGCCGATGTCGCCGGGCAGCCGGATCACGCGGGTGTCACCGGTGTGCGCGCGCACGACCAGCCCCGGCAGCTCCGGGTAGAAGACGACGAGGTCGTTGGCCGGCGTGTACGCGATCGACGTCGGCGCGCCGAGGTCGTCGCTGAAGACGCCGCCGGGCTGCGCGTCGTCGGTCTTCGGCGGGAACGTGCAGCCGTCGCCCTGGTCCTCCTCGTCGAGCGCCGAGGTCGGCATCACGTGGATCGTCTGATCGCCGGCGAGGACGACCGCGAAGCGATCGCCGACCGGGCTGAAGGCGACGTCGACCGGCAGGGTGCCGATCGCGGTGGTGCGGATCGGCACCGGCAGCTCGCCGGCGCGCGCGGTGGCGAGCGCGGCCTCGGCGCGGCCGCCGCAGCCGCCGTCGTAGCCGTCGTCGGTGGTGCCGAGCTGGCCCTGGAGCTGGCGCTGGTGCGTGATGAGGACGCGGCCGTCGGGCAGGCCGATCGCGCGCCACGCGACGGCGGCGATCGCCGGCGACACCGGGATCTCCGGCGAGCGGCCGCCGACGCCGAACCGCTGGATCGGCGGCGGGGCGAAGCGGCTGATCACGGCGCCGCTCGCGTCGAGCGTCAGCACCTCGGCGGTGCGGAAGCGGGTCACCACGAGCTGGTCGCCGCGCACGACGACGTCGCGGAGGTCGTGATCGAGCTGCAGGCGGCGGACCGGGGCGCCGCCGGCCGCGGGCAGCGTGACCAGCTCGCCGTCCGCGCAGGCGACGTGGAGGACGTCGCCGGTCGGATCCCACGCGAGGCCGCGCGGCTCGGCGCAGACCGCGGCGCGCTCGTCGACGTGGCCGGTGGCGGCGTCGAGGGTGACCACCGCGCCGCCGTGGCGGAGCGCGACGTGGATGCGGCCGGCCCCGTCCTCGACGACGCGGCCCGGCTCGTCGCCGGGCGTCAGCGCGACCTCGGCGGCGACGCGATCGCCGGTGAGCTCGACCGACAGGATGCGGTTGCGATCGGGATCGGCGACGATCGCGTGGCTGCCGTCGCGGGTGACGAGGAGGGTGCCGCCGGTGATCGGCACGCCCCACGGCGGCGGCGGATCCGTCGACGGGCCGGCGGCGTCGGTGCAGGCGGCGGCGAGCAGGAGCGGGCAGGCGACGAAGAGCGAGCGGGCGACGAACAGCGGGCCGGCGCGGAAGAGCGGGCGGGCGAGCGGACGGTGGGACACGGGAGCCTCCAGGGGAGCGGCGTGGTAGCGAGGCGGGGCGGGCCGGGCCGGCAGGTCAGCCCGGGGTGGGCGTCGGCAGGCCGTCGAAGACCGGGCAGTCCTCGCCGCCGCTGAAGACGCTGTAGGTCGCGGTGACGCTCGTGCGGTCGCCGTCGAAGGCGGCGTCGCACGCGACCGCGTCGGCGCCGATGCCGGCGCGGTGGAGCGCGAGCGAGCACAGCGCCACGCACGCGCCCGCGTCGATGCGGCAGCTCTCGACCTTCAGGTACAGCGACGGATCGTACGGCGCGGTGAAGCTGTAGCTGCCGTGCTTCAGGACCGTGCACGGATCGCCGTCGGACGACGTGCACGCGGCCAGCGCGGCGATGGTCGTCGCGGCGGCGACGGCAGCGGCGACGGCGCCGGCGAGCGAGCGGACGCCGGCGGGTGTGGGGCGCGTCATGCGGCCCGGCGTTGCAACGACCGTTCCGGTGCGGGTCGCGAGGACTTCACGCGGCTTGCGCGCGGCGGCGCGGACCGCGGGCTCGGCCATCCGTCGGTCGGCGTCGCGTGCGCCGTGGAAATCCGCGGCGCCCGCAGCGGCCGGCGCGCGCCCAGGTGCAGCCCGGCCAGTCGTGGCTCGGGTGGAGATCCACGGCGCCCGCAGCGGCCGGCTGGCGCGCGGGACGACGCGCGGCGTGCACGGCCGCGCGCACGACCGTCGAGCCGGGACCCGCGGATGACCGGGCGGATGGCTCCGGGCTCGCGC
>DASZXE010000185.1:0-2713 GCA_035546475.1 Kofleriaceae bacterium | reverse complement strand
CCGCCGGCGCCGTCGTGCGCGCGCCGGTGCGGATCGGGGCGGGCGCCGTCGTCGAGGCCGGCGCCACCGTCGGGCCGTTCGCGGTCGTCGGCGCCGGGGCCGTCGTCGAGGCCGGCGCCTCGCTCGACCACGTCGTCGTCTGGCCGGGCGCCCGCGCGCGCGGCCGCCTCGCGCACGCGATCGTCACGGCGGCCGCCGTCGTCCCCGCCCGGTGACGCGGCAGGCGACTCGAGGCCCGCGGGAGTGCTAGGCTGGCCTTTCCGAGGAGCCACCATGCCCCTGTTCGACTTCGAGTGTCGCGACTGCCACCACCGCTACGAGGCCATGAACCGTTTCGGCGAGCCGCTGCCTCCGTGCCCGCAATGCGGCAGCGCCGCCGTCGACAAGGTCCCCGGCTTCGGCACCATCCGCACCAAGGTGCCCGAGGGGTTCTCCTGGGAGAACCCGCGGTTCCGCGGCCAGAACAAGACCGTGAAGAAGAACCCGAACTTCGGGAAAGACTAGACGGTCAGGGGCAGCCGAGCGCGGGGAGCTGGGCCGCCTCCTCGATGCACTTCGCGACGATCTTCGCCATCTCCGACCGCGCCCGCGCGACCGAGTCGGCCGACGACGACGGATCGTCGGTGACCGCCAGCGCCAGCGCGAGCGCCTCCGGCTTGGCGTGCTTGAGCTTGCACCGGTCGGCGAGCTCCGGCTTGTTCGCCGCGCACGCGCACAGCCGCTGGACGTAGTCGTTGCACGCGTCGGTGCCGCGCTGCCGCTCCGCCGCCGACACCGCCGGCGGCGGGGGCGCCGCCCGCTCCTCGTGGTGCTTGCAGCCCGCGCCCGCGGCGAAGAGGCCGAGCGCCAGCGCCACGCCGATCGCCGCGCGCCGCATCAGCCCGGTTCGATGCGGGCCAGGATGACCGAGATGTTGTCGACGCCGCCGGCCTCGTTGGCCGCGTCGATCAGCCGCTCGACCGCGTGGTCGAGGTCGCGCTCGGTGGAGATGATGACCGCGATCTGGTCGTTCGAGACCATGCCGGTCAGCCCGTCGGAGCAGAGCACGTAGCAGTCGCCGACCTGCGGCTTCTCGGTGTGGATGTCGACCGCGACCGAGTCCTTCATGCCGAGCGCGCGCACGACCACGTTCTTGTGCGGCCAGTGCTCCGCCTCCTCGGCCGTCATCCGCTTCATCTTGATGTAGTCGTTGATGAGCGAGTGATCCTCGGTGAGCTGCGACAGCTCGCCGTCGCGCAGCCGGTAGCAGCGGCTGTCGCCGACGTGGCCGACGATGACCGTGTCGTCGAGGAACGACAGGCCGACGACCGTCGTGCCCATCCTCGACTTGTCGTCGCGCTGCGTGCGCTCCCAGATCTCCAGGTTCGCGAGCATGATGCCCTCGACCATCCGGTTGACCTCGGCGCGCAGCTCGGTGTCGATCTTGTACGGCCAGGTGACCGGCTGCTGGTCGGCGGTCGCCTGGAAGTGGTCGGTGATCGTGTCGACCGCCAGCCGCGAGGCGACGTCGCCGGAGGCGTGACCGCCCATACCGTCGGCGACGAGGGCGAGCCGCATGCTGGCCGGCAGCGCCACCGAGTCCTCGTTGTGCTCTCGCTTGCGGCCGATGTTGGTTGCGCCCGAGAAGCGGACGCGGTTGTCACCGATGGGAAAGGACGAGCTCACGCGACACCAGCTTACCACCAGTATACGGATCCGAGCCGTGCCGCCTTCCTGGCACCGACAGGTACGTGCGCCGCACCCTTCAGGTACCCCACCCACCGTCGACACTGGTTGACGCCGCGGGCGCGCGTCGCCATCCTGGTGCGGATGGATCCGGCCATGGTGACCGCGACCTGGTGGTCGTACGCCGACGCGGATCGGACGGCGCTCGTCGTCGCCGTGGTGGTGGTGGGCGTCGCCGCGGCCGCGTTCGTCGGGTGGCGCATCGCCGGTGCCGTGCGCGAGCACCGGCGCCGGTAGGAGAGGCTGCGAGTCGACCGTGGCGATCCTGGCCCGAGGCACCCTCTCCGAGCGACCGATGTCGCTGGTGTTCGGCTCGCTCGCGCGGCGCGGCTTCTCCGGCGACCTCGCGATCCACAGCGGCGGCAAGGGCTATCGGGTCGGCTGGCAGGACGGCGCGGTGATCGCCGCCGAGAGCCCGCACCCCGCCGACAGCGCGGTCAAGCTGGGGCTGACGCTCGGCATGATCACGTCGACGCAGGCCGGCGAGATCATGCAGGCGCTCGCGGCCGATCCGGCGCGCGACGAGCTCGACGTCGTCGGGCAGGTCGCGCGGCTCACCGACGACGTCCGCGGGCGGCTGGCGCGCCGCGTGATCGGCGCGCGGGCGGCGCGCGCGCTGTCGCCGATCGAGGGCGAGTTCGAGGTCAGCGACGTGGTGCCGGTCGGTCCGCGCATCGTGCCGATCGACGCCCGCTGGATCCTCTACACCGGGCTGCGCAACCACTTCACGCTGGAGCGGCTGGAGCGCGAGGTGACCGGCCTGGCGACGGCGATCCGGCTGCGCGCCGAGCACGACCTCAGCGGCTTCGGCTTCGGGCCGACCGAGGAGGCGATGCTGGCCCGGCTGCAGGACGGCGACGTCATCGTCGCGCCGGCGCCGGCCGGGCTCGATCCGCAGATCGTGCACGCGGTCGCGCTGGCGCTGGTCGCCACCGGCGAGGCGGAGATCGTGCGGGTCGGGACGCCGCGGCCGAGGCCGGGCGCGGCG
>DASZXE010000184.1:0-23156 GCA_035546475.1 Kofleriaceae bacterium | reverse complement strand
CGCCGATCGCGGCGGCGCGCGGCGCACCGGTGCCGCGGACCTGGGCCTTCGCGCACGCGCTCCGGCTCGCCCGTCGCTGACGCGGCGTCGCGACGCGGGAAGACGCGCCGCCGCCCGGCCTCGGCTACAGTCGCGGCGCGTGCCGGAGCTGCCCGACATCACGGTCTACGTCGAGCGGCTGGCCGCGCACACCGTCGGCAAGCCGCTGCGCGCGCTGCGGATCGCGAGCCCGTTCTTGCTGCGGACGTACGAGCCGCCGGTGGGCGAGCTGATCGGCCGCCCCGTCGTCGGCGTCTCGCGGCTCGGCAAGCGAATCGTCCTCGGCTTCGAGGGCGACCTGTACGCGGTCATCCACCTGATGATCGCCGGCCGCCTGCGCTGGAAGGCCGCCGGCGCGCCGATCCCGAAGAAGGTCGGCCTCGCCGCGTTCGACTTCGATCACGGCAGCGTGCTGTTCACCGAGGCGAGCCCGAAGAAGCGCGCGTCGCTCTACCTCGTGCGCGGACAGGCCGGCCTCGCCGAGCACGATCGCGGCGGGTTGGATCTCTTCGAGGCCTCGACCGCCGAGCTGGCGGCGGTGCTGCGCAGCGAGCGTCACACCATCAAGCGGGCGCTCACCGACCCGACGCTCGTCGATGGCGTCGGCAACGCCTACTCCGACGAGATCCTGTGGGAGGCGCGGATGTCGCCGTTCCGCACCACGGTCACGATGACCGACGACGAGATCGCGACCTTGCACGCGGCGGCGAAGCGGAGCCTGACCACGTGGATCGAGCGGCTGCGCGCGGAGGTCGGCGACGGCTTCCCCGACGAGGTGACCGCGTTCCGCGCGGAGATGGCGGTGCACGGCAAGTACGGCCAGCCGTGCCCGGCGTGCGGCGCGCCGGTGCAGCGCGTCGTCTACGCGGCGAACGAGGCGAACTACTGCGCGAACTGCCAGACCGAGGGGAAGCTGCTGGCGGACCGCAGCATGTCGCGGCTGCTGAAGGACGACTGGCCGAAGACGCTGGAGGCGCTGGAGGAGCGACGGGCGACGCGGATCGCGGCGGCCGGGAAGGGCACGGGCACGGGCACGGGCACGGGGAAAGGCACGGGCACGGGCACGGGGAAAGCCACGGGCACGGGCACGGGGAAAGCCACGGGCACGGGGAAGCAGCCGGACCCCGGTCCCGCGTCAGTCGTGGGTAAGAAACCGGCCCGCCGGTAGACCCGTACCGCCGCTCGCGCGTCTCAGCGACCACGATATCGACGCGCGCCGCGCTGACCCACGCCCGGGTCGGCCCCGCCGGTGCGCGCGGAGGTTCCATGCGCAAGGTTCTCGCCACCGTCCTGTTCGCCGCCGCCACCACCGCCGCCGGAGCGTGCGCCCCCCACACCGCCACCAAGACCTTCGTCAAGGTGGACCAGGTCGCCCTCGGCCGCGTCGTCGTCTACCGCAACGGCGTCGCCTACTACGAGCGCAAGGCCCTCGTGCAGGGCGGCAAGCTCACCGTCAGCGTCCCCCGCGACCGCGTCGACGACTTCCTCAAGTCGCTGACCGTCGTCGACGCCAAGACCCAGCTCCCGCTGCCGGTCACCTTCCCGCGCACCGAGTCGGGCGGCGGGCCCTACCTCGAGATGACGCTCCAGGTGCCGACCGCCCGCAACCCCGGCGAGACCGCCGAGGTCACGCTCACCTACGTGACCGAGTCGCCGGTGTGGAAGCCCTCCTACCGCATCGCGTTCCCCGACAAGACCAACGGCGGCAAGGTCATGCTCGAGGGCTGGGCGATCGTCGACAACACGTCGGGCGAGGACTGGAAGGACGTCGAGGTCGGCGTCGGCTCGAGCTCCGCGATGTCGTTCCGCTACGACCTGTGGAGCGTGCGCACCGTGCAGCGCGAGACGCTCGCCAACGACGCGCAGTTCGCCGTCGCGCCGCCCACCGCGGTCTCGCCGTACGGCGGCTCCGGCGGCGGCGAGGAGAACCAGGCGCTGGTCGCCCAGCTCGACGACGACGAGATCCGCCGCCCGCTCGGCCACCCGGACAACCTCGAGGAGGCCAAGAAGGACGAGGACCAGACGGTCGCGCTCCTCGACGAAGGCGACGCGGAGGAGCCGGCCCCCACCGCGGCGCCGGCCGGCGGCACCGGCCGCGGCGCCGGCCGCGACGCCGCCAAGGTGAAGGACACCCGCGCCCGCATCGCGTCGCTGCGCGCCGGCATGACCGCGCCCGAGAAGCCGTACGAGATGGCCCGCCAGCACGCCGCGCCGCAGGACAAGGTCGCCGACGGCGATCGCAAGATCCTGTCGCTCGCCCCGCAGATCATCAACAACCGGCAGAACGTCGTCATCGAGGGCTACGCCGACCCCGACGAGACCGGCAGCGATCAGCGCGCGCTCGACCGCGCCAACATCGTCCGCAACCAGCTCATCGACGCCGGCGTGCCGCCCGCGCAGGTGAAGGTCGTCGACCGCGGCGTCGTCCCCGGCCAGCGCGCCGGCGTCCGCATGATCGCCGAGACCCCGCCGCCCGACACCACCGAGAACGGCGCGCCCAACGCCGCCGCGCCCACCGACGCCGCGCCGGTCGGCGAGAGCTACTTCCGCTCGCCGACGCCGATGACCGTCGACCGCGGCACCAGCGTGATGGTGTCGATGGTCCGCCAGGAGACCTCCGGCGAGGAGGTCTACCTCTACGACTCCGAGTCCGACCGCGGCAACGACCGCTTCGCCTTCCGCGCGGTCCGCCTCAAGAACCCGACCGACTCGACGCTCGAGACCGGCCCGGTCACCGTCTACGGCGACGGCCGCTACATCGGCGAGGGGCTCACCGAGCCGATCCCGCCGAAGGCGTCGGTGGTCGTCCCGTTCGCGCTCGATCGCCAGGTCGTCGTCGACCGCGACTCGTCGACGGAGAACCAGGTGTCGCGGCTGGTCACGCTCCAGCGCGGCATCCTCACCGCCGAGGTCCAGCACATCAAGAAGACCAAGCTCACCTTCACCAGCCGCCTGCACGTGCCGACCAAGGTCTACGTCCGCCACACCGTGCAGAAGGGCTGGATGCTGCTCGACGCGCCCGAGGTCCGCGAGAAGATCGGCGACGCGTCGCTGTTCGAGGTCGACCTCGGCGCCGGCGAGACCAAGACCGTCGAGCTGTCGGAGGCGACGCCGCTCACCCGCACGCTCGACCTGGCGTCGCCGACGACGCTCGACATGATGAAGGTCTTCGTCGACAGCCCCAACCCCGGCCCGGAGCTGAAGAAGCAGCTCGAGGACCTGCTCGCCATCCACCGCGAGGTGGTCGACACCGGCGACAAGATCACGAGCCTGCGCGAGCGCGCGACCGAGTACCGCGAGCGGATGGACGAGCTGAACGACCAGATCGTCTCGCTGCGCAAGGTGAAGAAGGCCGGCGCCCTGCAGAAGAGCCTGCAGGACAAGATGGTCGAGATCAGCGACCGCGTGCAGAAGACGACGCTCGACATCGTCGACAGCCAGGAGCAGCTCATGCTGGCGAAGGTCCGCTTCCAGGACGCGCTCGCCGAGCTGACGCTGCCCGACGCGGCCGGTGCCCTCGCGGTCGGCGCGCCGGCGCCCGCCGCGCCCGCGCCCGCGCCCTGACGGCGGTCGCACTGCGGCGCCCGGGTCGCGCCGCGGATGGCAGCGGTGAGCCAAGGTCCGGCGGCGCGCGAGATCGACCGGCGCCGACGGGCGTGGAGGTGGCAGGAGGTCACCATGCGCAGGTTCGTCGCCGGCTCGCTCGTCGCCACCCTCGCCGGAGCCGCGCTCGCCGCCGGCTGCGGGCCCACGCTCGCCAGCCACATCCGGGCCGATCAGCTCGGCCTCGGCCGGGTGGTCGTCTACCGCAACGGCGTCGCCTACTACGAGCGCAAGGCGCGCGTCCACGGCGGCACGCTCACCGTCCACGTGCCGCGCGATCGCGTCGACGACTTCCTGAAGTCGCTGACCGTCGTCGACATGGCGACCGGCCAGCCGCTGCCGGTCGCGTTCCCGCGCCAGCAGTCGGAGGATGGCGCCACGATCGAGATGACGCTGCAGGTGCCCGCGCGTACCGACGACGCCGAGGTGCGGCTCACCTACGTCACCGAGGCGCCGGCGTGGAAGCCGAGCTACCGGCTGGCGATGCGCGACGACGGCGGCATGATGCTCGAGGCGTGGGCGGTGGTCGACAACGTGTCGGGCGAGGACTGGGATCAGGTCGAGGTCGGCGTCGGCTCGAGCGCGGCGATGTCGTTCCGCTACGACCTGTGGGGCGTGCGCACGGTCGATCGCGCCGAGCTGTCGCCGGCCGAGCAGTTCGCGGTCGCGCCGCCGACCGGCGTGTCGCCGTACGACGCGACGCCGTCGGCGCCGGCGACGGTGATCGACCTCGACGCGTCGGAGCTGCGCGCGGTGAACGGCGACGTCGCGAAGAACGTCCCGGTGCCCGGCCGCGCGTTCGGCGCCGCGCTCGGTGCCGCCGCCGGCGCGCAGGGCGACGACGTCGGCGTCTCGTTCAGCGGCTCGTCGTCGCTGGAGAACCAGTACGAGGTCGACGGCGCGACGGCCTCGGCGTCAGGCTCGGCGTCGGCCTCGGCGACAGGCTCGGCGACAGGCGAGGTGCGCGGCCGGGTCACCGACAAGCGCACCGGCGAGCCTGTCGCCGGCGTCACCGTCGCGGCGACCGTGGGCTCGTCGACCGCCACCGCGATCTCGGGCGAGGACGGCACCTACACGATCGGAGGGCTCGCGCCGGGCCGTTACAGAGTCGCCTTCTTCTACGGTGCCGTCACCGTCGAGCACAAGGACGTCGACGTCCGCCGCCAGAAGGCCACGCCGGTCTTCCAGAAGCTCGACACCGAGGCGCAGGGGGGCGAGGTGGTCACGATCGAGAGCCGCACGCCGACGATCGACACCAGCAGCACGAGCCAGGGGATGACGATCGATCGCGACTACACCGAGAACATCCCGGAGGCGTCGGGCGGCTATCACGACGAGGCGCCCGCGCCGCCGCCACCGCCGGATCCGGCCGCGCTCGCCCGCGCCGCGGTCGCGGCCGGCGACCAGAAGCTGGCCGGCGTCGTGCCGGACCTGATCGCGCAGAAGGCGTTCGTCACCGTCGAGGGCTACGCCGGCCCCGGCGAGACCGAGCAGGAGGCGCTCGCCCGCGCGAACCTGGTGCGCAACCAGCTCATCGACGCCGGCGTCGCGCCGGCCCGGGTGCGCGCCGTCAGCAAGGGTCTCGTCGCGGGCCATGCCGCCGGCGTGCAGCTCGTCACAGGCACGCCCGGCGAGACGGAGCACGGCGAGGGCGGCCAGGTCGGCCAGGTGGCCGGCGCGTCGGGCGCCGGTGCCGGCACCAGTCCCGCCGCCGCCGCGATGGATCCCGGCGCGCCGCCGGTCGGCGAGAGCTACTTCCTCTCTCCCGGCGAGATCACCGTCGGCGCCGGCACCAGCGCGATGGTCTCCGTCCTGCGCGCGCCGACCGCCGGCAAGCTCGTCTACCTGTACGACCCGTCGTCGCAGCGCGGCAACCAGCGCTTCGCCTTCCGCGCGGTGCGGCTGACCAACCCGACCGACGCCACCCTCGAACCCGGGCCGATCACCGTCTACGGCCAGGGCCGCTACGTCGGCGAGGGCCTCACCGAGCCGATCCTGCCGCGCGCGGCGGCGGTGGTGCCGTTCGCCCTCGATCGCCAGGTCGTCGTCGAGCGCGAGAGCGGCGGCCGCGATCGCCTGCAGCGGCTGGCGTCGATCCAGCGCGGCGTGCTCACCGCCGACGTCCAGCACGTGCGCACGACCGAGCTGACCTTGACGAGCCGCCTCGCCGCGCCGACGACCGTCTACGTCCGCCACCCGGTGACCGCCGGCTGGACGCTCGTCGATCCGCCGGGCGACGTCGAGCGGATCGGCGATGCGTACCTGATCGCGATCGACCTGCCAGCCGGCGCGACCCGCAAGGTCGAGCTCGCCGAGGAGACGCCGACCGTGCAGGTGCTCGACCTGTCGGCCGATCCGACGCTGTCGATGCTGGCGGTCTTCGTCGCCAGCGACCTGCCGAGCCCCGCGCTCAAGGCCCGGCTGGCGACGATCCTCGACGACCACAGGGCGCTCGTCGACGGCGCCGCGCGCATCGAGCTGCTGCGCCAGCGAATCGACGAGTACCGGGTGCGCGGCCGCGAGCTCGAGGGCCAGATCCTCGACCTGCGCAAGGTCAAGGGGGCGGCCGAGCTCCAGCACTCGCTGCAGCAGAAGCTCGACGACACCGCCACCCGCGGCCAGCAGGCGACCCTCGACCTGGTCGCCGCCCAGGAGCAGCTCATGCTCGACCGCATCCGGTTCGCCGACGCGCTCGCCGACCTGCCCGACGACGAGGCGCTCGCCACCGCCACGCCGTGAGCGGCGCCCGCGAGAATGCGTTAGCGTAGAGGCATGGCGCGAACGGGGCGACTCCTCCTGGGGCTGGCGCTGGCGGTGGCCGCGATCGGCTGCGGCGGCAAGACCGGCGGCGGTGACGGCGACGACGACTCGACGGGCGACGGCTCGGTCGTCGACGGCCCGATCGACGGTCCCGACGACCTGCCGATCGACGCGCCGCTGGTCGACGCGCACGTCGACGCGCCGGTCGACGCCGCCGGCTGCGGCACCGACCTGCGGCTGGCCGGCGAGTACCTCGACTGGGACTCGACGCTCGGCAACCCGATGGGCATCGGCGGCTCGCAGTGGGGCGTCGTCGGCGATCCGACCCGCAGCGCGACGACGACGCCGGCCGGCAGCCTCGTCATGTGCATCGACGCGAACCAGCCGAGCCAGATCACGGTCAGCGGCGCCGGCGCGTGGATCCCCGCGCTCTTCCTCGCCGACCCGGCGGTGCTGTCGGGGCCGGGCAGCCACTTCATCATGCGCGGCGTGAAGGCGTCCGGCTCCGGCAACGCGGCCCAGCAGTTCCAGGAGTTCGGCGTCCAGTACAACGCGGCGTTCGCGCAGATCCTGGTGCTCAACCTCGGCACCGCGATCCCGCTCGCGCTGTCGCCGGACGTCAACCCGGTGCAGCGCAGCTTCGTCAACGGCGACGGCTTCAACGACACGACGTGGAGCGAGGGCGACACCGGCAAGCTCACGCTGTTCCCCAACCGGCCGACGAACGTGGGCAGCGTCACGCTGACGTCGACGGCGGCGTTCATGGGCCCGACGAACATCCCGATCGCGAGCGGCCGCTTCACGATCGTCGTCATCCGCGGCTGACGGCGCCGATGTGCGGCCCGGGGGCGCACCCGCGGGCGCGCGCGCGTGTGGCCGGTCGCGCGGCTGCTTGGTAGCGTGGCGGGATGGTGCGCAAGCTCTCCCTCGCCGTGGCGCTCGTCGGACTCGGGGGGCTCGGTGGGCTCGGGGGACTCGCTGCGTGCGGCGACGACGGCTCGACGCCGGTCGACGCCCCCGCGATCGACGCGCCCGCGATCGATGCTGCGATCGATGCCGCGATCGATGCGCCCGCGGGGCCGTGCGGCGCCGACCTGCAGATCACCGGCGAGTACATCGACTGGGACTCGACGATCGCGAACTTCGACGGCGTCGAGGACACGACGTGGAAGGTCGTCGATCCGCCCGGCGGCGCGATGGCGACGACGGCGCCGAACGGCCGCATCCTCCTCTGCATCACGCGGGCGGCGACGTCGCAGATCGACCTCACCCAGGCGGCCTACCTGCCGGCCCGCTTCGTCGCCGATCCGGCGGTCTTCACGCCGCCCGGCTCGCTGTTCTCGGTGCGCGGGCTCAAGACCGGCATGGGCGCGGCGCAGTACGCCGAGTTCGGCGTCCAGCAGTTCGACGACAGCGCGGCGCAGGTGCTGATCTACAAGATCGGCGCGCCGGTCGCGCTCGGGCTGGCGCCGGCGGTCAACCCCGCGCAGCGCAGCTTCGTCAGCGACGGCGACGACGACATCACCTGGACCGAGGGGACGACCGGCACGCTGACGCTCTTCCCCAACCGCCCCGTCGGCAACGGCACCGCGACGCTCACCGGCACCTTCACCGGGCCGACCATGCTGCCGCTCGCCGCCGGCCGCTTCACGATCGCCGTCATCCGCTGAGCTCGACGCCCGCGTACAGCTCGTCGATCGGGACCTCGAGATCGAGGACGCGGACCGCGCCGCTCGTGTGCTCCGACAGCGTCCACGTGCCGTCGGCGTTCCGCTGCTGGCGCTCGACCAGGCGGCGCCGCGAATCGACGAGCAGGAGCAGCTCGACCGACGCTCGGTGACGGTAGTGGGCGGCCTTGGCGCCTCGACCGTAGTCCTCGGTCGTCTCGCTCAGCACCTCGATGACGACCCGCGGGTTGAGCAGCGTGACGGGGGTCGTCGGGGCGAAGACCGGCTCGCCGCAGACGATGGTCAGGTCGGGGTAGGCGTAGAGGCCGGTCTCGTCGAGGCGCACGCGCAGATCCGAGGCGTTCACCTGGCACGGCCCCCTGCCGAGGCGCGACCCCAGCGCCACGATCGCGTTCACCTGGATGCGATTGTGCGCGGGCGACACCCCCGACATCGCCAGCACCTCACCGTTCACGAGCTCGTGCTTGCCCTCGTGGGTGCGTTCGTACTCGAGGTATTCCGCCTCGGTCATCGTCGCGATCGTCGACGGGCGGCTCACCGGATGAAGCGTAACACGGCGGTGGTTGCCCACCACGAGGATCACGCAGCGGCGGCGGAGGCGTCGGTGGCGGCGCGGAGCTCGACGGGGTCGTGGGCGGAGACGATGGTGAGCTCGGGGTGCTCGGCGTGCAGGCGGCGGAGGGTGGCGGCGGAGGCGTGGCGCGCCTTGCCGTCGATCTGCACGAGGCCCTGGAACCAGCGGAGGCCGACCGGAGCGTCCGCCGCCCGGACGAGCTCGGTATGGTGGAAGTAGGCGTCGCCGGCGTGGAGCAGCCAGCCGCCGCCGGTGCCGACCGCGATCGCCGAGTGGCCGCGGGTGTGGCCGTGCAGCGGGATCAGCGCGACGTCGGCGTCGACGCCGGCCAGCTTGCGCACCGCCGGCACGCCGAGCCAGGTGTCGCCCTCCTCGCTGTACGTCGACCACCGGGGGCCGTGCGCCCACTGGTGCGGCAGGTAGCGCGAGCGCTCCCTGGTCGTCGCGCGCGCCATCGCGGCGTCGAGCTCGCGGCGGTGGAGGTGGACGGTCGCCGACGGGAAGTCGGGCAGGCCGCCGGCGTGATCGACGTCGAGGTGGGTGACGACCACGTGGCGGACGTCGGCCGCCGTGAAGCCGAGCGCCTCGACCTGGCGCACCACGCACGCGCTCGCGTCGAGCTTCGGGTGGGTCAGCGCCCGGAAGGCGCGCGGCAGCAGCGACGGCCGCTCGCACTCCTGCACGCCGAAGCCGGTGTCGACGACGATCAGCCCGTCCTTCGCCGTCTCGACCACGAGGCAGTGGCAGACCATCGTCCCGCGGCCGAGCCCGCGCCCGTTGCCGATGAAGCGTCCGAGCGCCGGACACATCGTGCCGGCGTCGAGGTGGTGGATGCGCATGGCCGGCGACTCTACCCTGGCCCGCGCCCGCGCCGCGCGCCGATCGAGGCAGCCGGGTGCTAGCCGAGCTCGGGGGCCGCGGCGCCGCGCTCGGCGAACGGCCCGTCCTGCTGGTACCGCTTGCGCTGCAGGAGGTTGAGCGCGACGCGCGACCGCCAGCCGAGGTAGCTGCGGGTGAACTGCACGCTCTGCTTCGGATCGAGGTACGGGTTGTTGAGCCCGCCGACCGACACCAGCGCGAGCACCTGCTCGGCGACCGACACCGGGCAGCCGCCGAGCCGCAGGTGGGTCGCGCCGCGGTTCCACGCCGCCTTCGCGGTCGTGACCGCCAGCTTCTTGAAGATGTCGTCGTGGCGGGCGTGGTGCGGGTCGAGCGTGCTGCGGTCCTGGTACTGCGAGCGGATGTTCACCAGCTTGCCCTGGAGCTGGCCCTTCCACTCGGCGCAGTCGCCGATGAAGATCACCTTCTCGCCGGGCCCGGCCGCGATCGGCCCCTGGTACTTGCCGAACACGACGTGCATGCGCGGTAGCTTGGCGTCGGTCTGCTTGTCGAAGACGCGGAGGATCTCGATCGCCTCCTCGATCGCGCCCGGGCAGCCGCCCCAGCAGTAGTCGGAGTGCTCCGGCTCGGGCGGCGGGCCGGCGTAGGCGGTGATGTTCGTCCCCTCGAAGTACTTCTCGACGCGGATGAGGCCGACCTTGAAGCCCTTCGCGCGCGCCCGCGCCTCGTCGAGCGAGACGTCGCCGGTGATCGCGATCTTCGCCAGGTCGGTCGTGCCGAAGCCGTGCTCCTCGGCGAGCCGGATGTGATCGACGGTGCGGGCGTCGAGGCCGATGATCGCCGCGCAGACCGCGTCGAACGCGACCTGGCTGTTGCCCATGATGACGAGGCCGAGCGGGAACGGCGTCGGCGTCAGCATGCGGCCCTCGCCGGCGGTGATGCCGTCGATGGCGATGAACTGCGGCTGGATGATGTGCTGGAGGTCGGCGATCTTCTCGTTGAGCTTGTGGTCGTGATCGATGAGGCGGTGGCGGTCGTCCTGGATGCCGATGTAGTTCTTGAGCGAGAACGTGACGGTGGTCCACGGGTGCGCCTTGAACTTCGGCATGTTCACGAAGAAGTCGGCGCGCGCGATCGGCTCGGGCGTGAAGACGTAGTCGCGCAGGCGGCCGGCGTGCGTGAGCGGGATCTCGACCTGCGGCTCCTCCTCGAAGTAGTAGCGCCGCGCGCCGGGGACCCGCGCGATCATCTCCTCCCAGCCGCTCTCCTTGAAGGCGAGCCGCGTCGGCACCGTGATGCCGCAGCGCTCGCCGGCGGCGAGCTCGGTCATCCGGTCGGCGCCGACGTCCTGCAGCGCGCGCAGCATCGCCTCGCCGCACTCGGGCCGGGTGTACGCGTACGGGAACATCTCGCCGGCGGCGACCAGGTTCGGCTTCACCAGCGTGCGCCCTTGCGGCACGAGCCCCAGCTCGTCGAGGCCCTCGCGGTAGATCCGCCGCAGCGCCGCCACGTCGTACTCCTTGCAGGCGCGGATGATGACCTTCGGGCTCGCCGGGATGCGCATGGCCCCGAGTCTACCTGGTCCGACCAGCCGCCGCAGGCCTCGCGGTCCCCGGCGAGAGAGCGGCGCGGCGACCCGGCTCACGCCCGAGGAGGCCGCCGACGAGGTGGCGCGGCCCGCTCTGCCGTTTTCTTGTCCCGCCGATCGGGCGCGGCCATGGTGAAGCCATGCTGCGCCGCTGGCTTCGTCGGGTCTTCACCTTCCGGCCCCTGCGCCCCTTGCCCGAGCCGCCGCGCCCGCTGGTGCGCGCGCGCCTCGAGCTCGACGCCGTCGACGTCGAGGGCCGCGTCGCCGACGAGGCGCCGGGCGCCGTCTTCTTCGCGACCACCGCGCCGATCGCGCCCGGCGTGCGCGGCCACCTGCGCCGCGCCGGCTCCGACGAGCACATCCCGGTCCGCGTCCTCCGCCAGCGCGCCGGCGGACCCGGCCGTCCCGCCGGCCTGCGCCTCGCGTTCGAGTAGCCAGCGGTCAGGGAGCGTGAGGCTCACGGCCCCGCCCTCGATCGATCGCCCCGGGAGCCGAGCGTCACGCGAGCGGGTCGCCGTCGTCGGCCCAGGCGCTGCCGTGGGCGCCGAGCTCGTCGATCGCCGTGACCAGCGCCGCGTAGTACGGGTGCGCGCCGAGCGTCGCCGAGTCGCCGACGACGAGCAGGAAGCGGCGCGCGCGGGTCAGCGCCACGTTCATGCGGCGGGTGTCGGCGAGGAAGCCGATGGCGCCGTCGGGGTTCGAGCGCACCAGGTCGACCACGACCGCCTCCTTCTCGCGGCCCTGGAAGCCGTCGACGGTCGCCACCTCGAGCCCGGCCGCGCGCTCGGGCGCCAGCAGCGCGCGCAGCCGCCGCACCTGCGCGTCGTACGCCGCGATCACCGCGACGTCGCGCGCCGCCACCCCGCGCGACAGGAGCCGCCGCACCTCGCGCGCGGTCCGCTCGGCCTGCTCCGGGTTCCACGTCGACGGATCGGCGTGGTCCTCGCCGGCGTCGAGCCCGCCCTGCCGGTCGGTCCAGTCCTTCCCCGCGGTGTCGAGCAGCCAGAGGGCGCCGCCGCGCTCGGCGTCCGGCCGGGCGCCGGTGTCCTCGAGCGTGTGGCCGGCCACCGCCGGTGACGCGACCAGCGCGCCGCCGTACTTGCTCCGCGACGGGAACCGCATGATGTCGGCGTGCATGCGGTGCTGGGTCACCAGCATCGGCGCGCCGGCCGCCTTCGCCAGCCGCTCGAAGTAGGTCGTGGCGAGCCCGGCGCGCGCCGCCTCGACGTCGACCACGGTCGGCGGCAACTGGTGCGGATCGCCGGCGAGCACGACCCGCGCGCCGCGCGACATCGCGATCAGCGCCAGCGGGTCCGGCGCCTGGGTCGCCTCGTCGATGACGACCGTCGCGAACGTGCTGTCGCCGAGCGCCGGGTGGTCGGCGCCGGTGCAGGTCGCGCACAGCACCGGCGCGCGGCCGACGATGCTCGCCTCCGCGTCGGCGACCGCCGCCCGCGCGTCGCGCTCGAGCCCCCGCACCTCGGCCCACAGCTCGCGCGCCTCGGCCCCGCGCTTGCCGACCGCCCGCCGCCGCAGGTCACGCGCGCGGTCGCCCAGCTCGCGCGCGAGCTCGGCCCCGTCCGACGCCATCACCAGCGCGTCGAGCGTCCGCTCCTCGAGCGCGGCCGCCACCCGCGCCGGATGGCCGATGCGGACCACCGGCAGGCCGGCCTCCACCAGCCGCAGCGCGAGGTTGTCGACCGCCGTGTTCGACGGCGCGGTCGCCAGCACCCGCTCGCCGCGCGCCACGCACTGGCGGATGACCTCGACCAGCGTCCGCGTCTTCCCCGTGCCCGGCGGGCCGTGGATCAGCGCGACCTCGTGGGCGGCCAGCGCGCCCTCGATGGCGGCCCGCTGCGCCTCGTCGAGCGCGGGATCCATGGGCTCCCATGCAACGTGCTTCTCCCGGGTCGCCGGCCGCTCGCCGTGCAGCACCGCCAGCATCGCGCCGAACGGCGACGACGCCTTCGCCGCCAGCGCGCGGCCGATCGCCAGCCAGCCCCGCTGGAACGTCGACTCCGGCGCCTCCGCGTCGAGGTTGCAGCCGCCCTCGAGCAGCAGCTCCGGCAGCTCGTCGTCGATGACGACCCAGACGTCGCCGGCGTCGCGCCGCGCCATCACGCCGCGCACCGCCTCGGGCTCGCCGGGCGACTGCCGCCACAGGATCACCGGATCGCCCGGCCCGAGCCGCAGGCCGTCGAGGTCGATGCGCGCCGGCGGCGTCATCCGCACGCGCATCCGCCCGCCCGGCACCGGCCGGAAGTCCGCCACCGTCAGGTCGGGCAGCGCGAGCCCGCGCGCGACCCGCGTGCCGAGCGTCGTCCCCTCGCGCGCCGCCGCGAACTGGGCCCGCGCGGTCGCCTGCTCCTTGCGCCACAGCGCCGCCAGCCGTTCCAGCTCGTCGGCGATCGGCACGTCACTCGCCTTCGGCCGAGCTCTCGGTCAGGTGGCCGTCCTGGTAGTCCCAGCTCCGCTCGCCGTCGCTGATGCGGAGGACGAGCGCGTCGCCCTTGTCGCCGCCGAGCAGCGTCTTGCCGCTCGCGTCGAGCGGCGCCGACGTGTTCGCCCGGTCGAGCAGCTCGTACGCGCCGGCGGCCGCCTGCTCCTGCGCCTGCCCCGACCACGCGGAGAACCTCGCCTGGTGATCGACCGGCGGCAGCGCGGCCAGCTTCACGGTGACCGTGCCGCTGCCGGCGTCGGTGTCCTTGTAGACGAGGTCGGTGCGGTCGGCGATGTCGGCCGCCAGCTTGTCGAGCGCGATGTAGCGCAGGTGGCGATCCTCGTCGAAGCCGGGCACCTCGTTGAAGCCGCCGCCGGTGTGGATCGACACCGCGAGCACGTTGGTGCCGCGCCGGTCGACGACCTCGTCGAAGGTGCCGGTCTGGCCGGGCGCCAGCTCCTGCGGGTGCACCTCGATCTTGCGGTCGTCGTTGCCGCCCACGCAGTCGGCGAACAGCTTCACGAGGGTGCGGTTGCTGTGGTTGGTGACGGTGCCGCGGCAGCGCCAGTGCGTCAGGTCGCCGTCGTCGCCGTCGCTGCCGTCGCCGCCGCCATCGTCGCCGCTGCCGCTGCCGGCGGCCGGCTTCACCTCGTCGAACTGGCCCTTGAACGTCACGTCGTAGTCGGCGAGATCCGGCACGGTCGCGCCGCCCATGCCGGCCCAGGTGATGCGCCGCCCGGTGTCGGACCACCACTCGCTGAAGCCGCGCCGCCCGTCGGCGTAGGTGAGGTCGATGAACATCGTCCGCTCGCCGGTGGTGTCGGCGACCGTCGCGGCGAGCTTGCGGACGTCGTCGCGGATCGCGGCCTCGTCCTTGCGCTTGACCGCCGCGTCGACGACGTAGAGGCCGGGCACCGCGTCGCCCGAGGCGAAGTGCCAGGTGCCGCCGCCGAGGGTGTCCTTGACGAACGCGTCGATGGCGGCGCCGGCCTTGCGCCAGCGGATCGGCGCGGTGCGCGGCTCGACCCGCACCTCGTGCGCGCCGGCGGCGGCCAGGCAGACGTCGACCTCGTCGCCGGTGGTGACCTCCTGGTCGCCGTCGAGGTCGTGGCCGATCAGGTAGGCGATCCGGCCGTCCGGAAGCCGGACGAAGCCCTCGAGGCTGTCGCCGCCCATCACCGGCGGCATCAGCTCGGCGCCCGCCGACGACACGATCGCGCCGTCGAGCCGCGGGCCGACCCGCCGCCACGCCTTGACCCCGTCGGGGCCGACCTTGAGATCCCAGCCGCTGCCGCCGAGCACGGTCTTCACGTCGCCGCCGCCGAACGGCCGCACGCCGACGCCGGCGTCGCTCTGCGTCACCAGCGCGCCGGTCACCGCCTTGACCGCATCGTCCTGCGCCGGCAGCTCGGTCTCCTTGCCGGACGCGGCGTCGACCTGGTAGAGGTGGCCGCCGCCGTCGGAGTCGCTCCCGCGGGTGATCACGGTGTTGCCGTCGACGCCGAGCAGCGAGTCGGCGGCGGCCAGCCAGCTCGCGCCCTCGCGATCGAGCGGCTGCCGCCACACCGCGCCGTAGGCCAAGTAGACGACCGCCTGCTGGTCGGCGAGCAGCTCCATGTGCTCGACGTTGGTCGCCGACGAGATCACCTCGGAGCCCGACGGGGTCCACAGGGTGACGCCGGCGTCCTTGCGCAGGCCGAGCACGCGGCCGTCGGGCAGCACGCGGTACGGGTTCTCGACGAGGCTCGTCAGCGGCTCGACCGGACCGCCGTCGATCGGCCAGCGCACGACCTCGGTCGACGGCCACGAGTCGTCGGAGCCGTGCAGGCGGACCTGCTCGGTCCAGTAGAGGTAGTGGCCGTCGGGGCCGAGGCGGAGCGAGGCGCGGCTGGTGCCGGCCAGCGGCAGGCAGCCGGTGAAGCCCTTGCCGACGCCGACGGCGGGGCCGCGCGGCGCGCGCGGCGCGGGGCAGGCGGCGACGCCGAGGAGGAGGACCGCGGCGAGCGCGCGAGGAGCGGGGGAGGGCAGGCGGACAGCGCGGAGCACGGGCGGAGGCTACCTCGCCGGACCCCACCCGCGCCCTTGTGGCGCCGTCCGTTATAACGGATACTGGCGCCAACGACCATGGCCAACATCCACGCCGACAACTCTCGCAGCATCGGGCACACGCCCCTCGTCCGCATCAACCGCATCACCGCCGGGGCACGCGCCGCCGTGCTGGCGAAGATCGAGGGGCGCAACCCCGCCTACTCGGTCAAGTGCCGCATCGGGGCATCGATGGTGTGGGACGCCGAGGAGCGCGGCCTGCTCGGGCCCGGCAAGACGATCCTCGAGGCGACCAGCGGCAACACCGGCATCGCGCTGGCGTTCGCCGCGGCGTCGCGCGGCCTCGAGTGCACGCTGACGATGCCGGAGACGATGAGCATGGAGCGCCGCAAGGTGCTCACCGTGCTCGGCGCCAAGCTGGTGCTCACGCCGGGCGCCAAGGGGATGAAGGGCGCCATCGCCGCCGCCGAGGAGATCGCGGCGAGCGAGCCCGGCCGCTACGTGCCGATGCGCCAGTTCGAGAACCCGGCGAACCCGCGCATCCACGAGCAGACGACCGGCCCGGAGATCTGGGCCGACACCGACGGCAAGGCCGACGTCTTCGTGTCGGGCGTCGGCACCGGCGGCACGCTCACCGGCGTGTCGCGCTACTTCGAGCAGACCAAGGGCCAGCCGCTCCACTCGGTCGCCGTCGAGCCGATCCACTCGCCGGTGATCAGCCAGGCGCTCAAGGGCGAGGAGCTGACGCCGGGGCCGCACAAGATCCAGGGTATCGGCGGCGGCTTCGTGCCGAAGAACCTCGACCTGGCGCTGGTCGACGAGGTGCAGCACGTCACCAACGACGAGTCGGTCGCGATGGCGCGCCGCCTCGCCCGCGAGGAGGGGATCATGGCCGGCATCTCGGGCGGCGCCGCGATGGTGGTCGCCGACCGCCTCGCGCGCGAGCCGCGCTTCGAGGGCAAGACGATCGTCGTCATCCTCCCCGACGCCGCCGAGCGCTACCTGACCGGCATCCTCTTCGAGGGCATGTTCGACGAGGTCGTGAACCAGGTCGCCATCTGATCTGGTAGCCTGAGCCGGTGCGCGCGATCACGACCGACCTCGCGCGGGACGACCTGCGGCCCTACTTCCTGTGGGACGAGGACGTCTCGATCGGGGAACTGCGCGAGATCCTGGCGGGGCCGGCGTCGTACGACCACGACCGCCTGCTCGGTAAGATGCTGCGCGAGGCCCGCGACCTCGATGTCTGGCGCTTCGTGACACCGGTCACCGTCGCGCGTGCTCTCGAGCGCCTGCGCCCGCGCATCGGCCGGCGCTACCCCTTCTGGCGGTTCCTCATCGACGGATGGCGCGCCGATGGCCTCCTCGCCGCGTAGCAGACTCACGCCGCTCCAGCGAGACGTGTTGCGCGCGTTCTTCCGGCGCGAACACGACTTCTATCTGACCGGTGGTGGCGCGCTGGCCGGTTATCACCTCGGCCATCGTGAGACCGATGACCTCGACCTGTTCACCAGCGACCCGGCGGCGTTCGAGCGTGGCCGCTTCGTCCTCGAGTCGGCCGCCGACGAGCTGGGCGCGAGCTTCGAGATCCGACAAGATGCGCCGCTGTTCCGGCGATTCGTCCTGGGCCGCGCGGAGGAGGGCCTGGTGGTCGACCTCGTCTGCGACCGCATGGGAGGGCCGGCGAGCGACCGCTTGCTCGAGGATGGTGTCCACGTCGATCCCCCCGAGGTGATCCTCGCCAACAAGCTCACGACGATCGTGGGGCGCGCCGAGGAACGCGATCTGGTGGACCTGTTCTTCCTCGAGCGCGCTGGATACCGGGTCGAGACGGCGCTCGGTGCCGCGCTGGCGAAGGATGGCGGCTGTACGCCGGCCACGCTCGCCTGGATCCTGTCGGAGGTGACGATTCCCGACGGCGTCGCGCTGCCCGCCGGGGTCGCCCCGGCCGCGCTTCGTGACTTCGTCGCCGACCTGGTGAAGCGGCTCCGTCGCGCCGCGCTGCCGGCGGGCGCAGGGAATGCGGTGTAGCGAGGCGGGACGGCGATTGCGCGGGGGGCCGGGCGGCAGGCAGAATGCGGCGGCGACCCGCGCAGGAGAGCCATGGCCACGACCTCGACCGCCCCCGAGAAGCTAGTCCGCAAGACGACGTCGATCCCCGCCGCGTTCCTCGCGCGCGTGGCGGCGACGCCGGACCGCGAGGCCTACCGGTTTCCCGCCTCCTCGGCGGCCGGCGGCGACGAGTGGCGCGCGCTCACCTGGCGGCAGGCGGGCGAGCGGGTCAAGGCGATCGCCGCCGGCCTGCGCAGCTACGGCCTCGCCCGCGAGGATCGCGTCG
Source organism: Kofleriaceae bacterium (assembly GCA_035546475.1). Lineage (GTDB taxonomy): Bacteria > Myxococcota_A > Polyangia > Haliangiales > Haliangiaceae > UBA2376. The sequence continues at coordinate 5,240 of DASZXE010000184.1, read as the reverse complement.
GCATCCTGAGCGGCACCCGCGTCGAGTGGGTCCTGATCGATCAGGGCATCCTGTGCGCCGGCGCGGCGACCACGACCGTCTACCCGTCGTCGACCGCCGAGGAGTGCGCCTACATCCTCCACGACTCGGCGACCCGCATCGTCTTCGCCGAGGACGCGAGCCAGGTCGCCAAGCTGCGCGGCCAGCGCGCCGGCCTGCTCAAGCTCGAGCGGGTGATCCTCATCGACGGCGCGCCCGACGCCAAGGACGGCGACTGGGTCACCACGCTCGCCGACCTCGAGGCCAAGGGCCAGGCCGAGCTGGCGAAGGCGCCCCGGCAGATCGACGAGGTCGTCGCCGGCATCAAGGGCGACGAGCTCGCGACCCTCATCTACACGTCGGGCACCACCGGCAAGCCGAAGGGCGTGCGGCTGCTCCACGAGTGCTGGGCCTACACCGCCGACGCGATGGCGTCGATCAACCTCATCTCGCCCGACGACCTCGAGTACCTGTGGCTGCCGCTCTCGCACAGCTTCGGCAAGGTGCTGACCGGCGGCCAGGTCGTCATCGGCCACACCCAGGCGATCGACGGCCGCATCCCGAAGCTGATCGACAACCTCGCGGTCGTGAGGCCGACCCTGATGGCGGCGGCGCCGCGCATCTTCGAGAAGGTCTACAACAAGGTGGTGCAGGGGGCGAAGGAGGGCGGCGGGATGAAGTGGCGCATCTTCCAGTGGGCGGTCGGCGTCGGCAAGCAGGTGTCGGTGGCGCGCCAGGCGGGCAAGGAGCCGGGCGGGCTGCTCGCGCTCAAGCTGCGCCTCGCCGACAAGCTGGTCTTCTCGAAGCTGAAGGCGCGCTTCGGCGGGCGCCTGCGGCTGTTCGTGTCGGGCTCGGCGCCGCTGTCGCGCGAGATCGCCGAGTTCTTCCACGCCTGCGGCATCCTCATCGTCGAGGGCTACGGCCTCACCGAGTCGAGCGCGGCCTCCTTCGTCAACCGGCCGACCAAGTTCGCGTTCGGCTCGGTCGGCGTGCCGATGCCCGGCACCGAGGTGAAGCTGGCTCCCGAGGACGGCGAGATCCTCATGAAGAGCCCCGGCATCATGCAGGGCTATCACAACCTGCCCGACGACACGGCGGCGGCGCTGACGGCGGACCACTGGCTGCGCACCGGCGACATCGGCGAGATCGACGACCGGGGCTTCCTCCGCATCACCGATCGCAAGAAGGACCTCATCAAGACGTCGGGCGGCAAGTACGTCGCGCCCCAGCACATCGAGGGCAAGATCAAGGCGGCCTGCCCGTACGTGAGCCAGGTCATCGTCCACGGCGACAAGCGGAACTTCTGCACCGCGCTGCTCACCCTCGACGAGGAGGCCATCAAGAAGTGGGCCGGCGCCAACGGCCTGGGCGGCAAGGACATGAAGGCGCTCGCCGAGTCGCCCGAGGTCGCGAAGCTGCTCCAGCCGTACATCGACCAGGTCAACAGCCAGATCGCCAAGTGGGAGACGGTGAAGAAGTTCCAGATCCTCCCGCGCGACCTGACCGTCGAGGAGGGCGAGCTGACGCCCAGCCTGAAGGTGAAGCGGAAGGCGGTCGAGAAGAAGTACGCGCCGCTGCTCGACAGGATGTACGAAGGGGCGCTGGCCGACGTCTGAACCGGACCGCCGCCGGGCCGGCCGGAAGGTCCGCGGGCTCTCGCGCGTTATGAGGATCGCCATGAACGTTCGCTCGTCCCTGTTCGTCGCGTGCGCGCTCGGCGCGACGCTCGCCGCGGCCGGTTGCCGCCACGAGCCCGTCCGCCGGGCCCACACCGAGGCGGTGCCGATCGCGCCGGTCGCGCCGGTCGCGCTGCGCACACCCGCGCCGGCGCCCGGCGGTCCCGGCGATCCGGTCGCCGCCGCGCGCAGGCTGCCGCCGCCCACCGCGAACGACGGCGAGCACTTCGCCGACGAGGTCCGCCAGCTCTACCGCGAGGTCGCCTGCGGCGGCACCGACACCATCGCCGACCCGGCGCGCGCGAAGGTGGTCGACGCCCACTGCAAGAAGATCGACGCCACGATGAAGAAGTACCAGGACCGGTACGCGTCGGTGGCGAAGCCGTTCTTCGACACGGTCATCCCGGCGAGCGCGCCGAAGGTCGTCGTCTATCCGTTCGGCGGCGGCGACCTCATCTCGGCCCTGGCGGCGTTCCCCGACGCCGACGAGGTGACGACGATCTCGCTCGAGCTGTCGGGCGATCCGCGCCGCATCTCGACCCTGACGCCGAAGGCGCTCGGCGCCAGCCTCGGCGAGCTGCGCACCGCGCTCGGCGGCACGCTCACCGTCGGGTCGAACACCAGCGTCAACCTGTCGTCGTCGCAGCAGCTCGATCTGCCGGCGCAGGTGTCGTCGTTCCTCCTCGGCCTGTCGTTCAACGGCTACGAGCCGGTCGACATGCGCTACTTCCGCCTCGAGGACGACGGCTCGATCCACTACTACGACCGCGCCGAGATCGCGGCGATGGACGCGGCGATCGCCGAGCGGGCCGCCGCGAAGCGCGGCAAGCGGGCCACCGCGTCGTCGCGCAAGGGCGACTGGGTCGACCCGAACTTCAGCGAGGCGTTCGCCAACGTCGAGATCGCGTACCGCAAGGTCGGCGATCCGAGCGGGCGCATCCGCATCCACCGCCACATCGGCTGGAACCTGTCGAACGACGAGCTGGCGAGGTCGCCGCAGCTCCTGCGCCACCTCGAGCAGAAGGGCAAGGTCACCTTCCTCGTCAAGGGCGGCAGCTACCTGCTGTGGGAGCCGGCCTTCTCGACCTTCCGCCAGTACATGCTCGACCACCTGGCGTGGATGCTGTCGGACTCGACCGGCATCCCGCCGCGCTACGCGGCCGCGGCCGGCCTGGTCCAGGACACCTACGGCAACTTCAGCGGGCCGTTCCTCGACGGCACCGGGTCGCGTCACACCCGGGACGCCGACGACTTCCGCGCGCTGTGGCGGAAGAACCCACACCACAAGCTCGCGTTCCGCTTCGGCTACGTCGACAGCGCCGGCTCCGCCCACCTCGTCGTCACCCGCCCAGGCCCCTGATCGCGATGATCGCGGGCGGCGGGTTCCGCGGCGCGGTCAGTTGCTGTTGGCCGCCTCGGCGGCCTGCTTGAGCTCGTCGTTGACCTGCTCGAGCAGGTCCTTCGCCTTCTGGGCGTGGCCGTTCATGTCGTACTCGTTCGCCTTCTGGGCGGCGACGATCTTGTCGTAGGCCTGCTTCGCCAGCTTCTGGGCGGCGGCGATGTTGGGGTGCTTCTTGGCGCTGACGTTGACCTTCGGCCCGGCGAACGCCGTGCCCACCATGCCGAACGTCATCAACGAGGCGATCATCATCTTCTTCATCGTCGTTCTCCCGTGCATCGATTCGACCCGGGCCGTCCCACCCTGGGACGGGCCTGGAGCGGCCGACCTTCCGCCGCACCGCGACACCCGGAACCGGAGCTGCGCCGCGGGCATTCCCGGGATCGGACGGGAGCGGTCAGGCGGCGGCGGCCGGAGCGGCCGGAGCGGCGGGAGCGGCGGGAGTGGCCGGATTGGCAGGCGCCGCGGCAGCTTCCGCCGCGCCGGTGATGGGCAGCTCGACGACGAAGCGGGCGCCGGCCGCGCGGCCGTCGTCGAGGTAGAGGCGGCCGCCGTGGCGCTGGACGATCTGGTAGCTGATCGCCAGGCCGAGGCCGGTGCCGTGGCCGGGGTCCTTGGTCGTCGCGAACGGCTCGAACAGGCGCGGGCGGAACGACGCGGGCACGCCCGGGCCGCTGTCGGTCACGCTGATCTCGACCCGGTCGCCGAGGTCGCGCGCGGCGAGGATGACGGTGCCGCGGTCGCCGACCGCGTCGAGCGCGTTCTGCAGGAGGTTGAGCCAGACCTGGTTCAACTGCCCGGGCTGGAAGCGGAACATCGGGATCGGCTCGAGGTCGAGCTCGAGCCGGACGGCGTCGGGGACGCGGCGGCGGACCAGCGACGCCGTCGACCGCAGCCCGCGCGCGACGTCGGCGAGCACGAGGCCGGGCGCGTCGCCGCGGATGAAGGCGCGCAGGTCGGCGTGGACCTGGATGATGTGGTCGGTGGCGGCGCCGATGTCGCGCAGCGCGTCGCCGATGTCGCCCGTGCGCCAGTCGAGCTCGTGCTCGGCCCACAGGCGATCGAGGTCGCCGGCGCTGGCGCCCGCGCGCACCGCGGCCGTGGTGGCGACCAGCGTGTCGACGTGCTCGCGCACCGGCTCGAGGTTGTTCTTGATGACGTTGATCGGGTTGTTGATCTCGTGCGACAGGCCGGCCAGCATGCGGCCGAGCGCGGACAGCTTCTCCTGCGCGACCAGGCGCGCCTGGGTGTCGCCGAGGCGGGCGAGCGCGACCTCGAGCTCGGCGTTGCGGAGCGCCAGCGCGTGCGAGGCCAGGAAGGCGGCGCGGTGGATCGTGCGGCGCGCGTGGATCGCGATCGCCGTGAAGGCGGCGGCGGTGACGAGGACGAACGCCGTGATCAGCATCTCGACCGTGCGCGGGTGGCTGTGCTCGAGGGCGAACGCCACCGCGGTGGCGAGGAGCTGCCAGCCGAACAGGAGCAGCGTCGAGCGCAGCGGCCACGACAGCGTCGCGCAGCCCCAGAAGAACGCGCTGTAGCCGACCAGGTACGCGCTCGGTTGATCGACCCACGGCAGCATCCACGCGACGAACGCGCCGGTCAGCCCGAGCGCGCCGCCGAACCAGAGCCGCGCGGCGACCAGCGTCCGGGCGCGCTGGGTCATGACGAGCGCGAGCCCGAAGACGGCGGCGCCGACGACGCGCAGCGCGGCGAGCGTGGCGAGACGTCGCGTCTCGAGCAGGGCGTCGAACCCGTACCAGGCGGGGAACGCGACCATCGCCGCGGCGAGCACGAGCAGGTAGTCGCGCCGCTCGCGCACGAGACACTCCCGCTCCCACGCCCGTTCGGCGTCGTCGGCTGGCAGCGGCGCCGGGGGTGAGGAGGACACGGCTCGGCCATGGACGGTTCGGCCGGAACCGGCCGGCGTCGAGGCCGGAGCGGCTCGACGGGCGCCGGTGCCGTCGTCGCGGCGCGGCGCGGCGTGGCGTGGCGTGGCGGCGCGGCGGCGGGGGCCGGGGAGGCGGCGACAGGAAATTGCCCGCGTGATCGCGGCGTGATACGCGGGACCGTGATCACCCGTTCATCGCGCCGGCCGCTGCGCCGGCGAGAGGGCTCGTGAGCGACCCGGCGCCGCCGCCGGGCGCGCC